>CAUZSH010000006.1:0-39087 GCA_963582935.1 Gammaproteobacteria bacterium | reverse complement strand
TAACAGTCTTATGCACATAGTTGTCCACAGCTTTGTTGTGCTTCTCTTGCGGGGGGGGATTACTTTGCTATAATGCCATTTATAGAAAAAATTAATTTAATAAAAGCGACACACACTATGTGTAACTCATTGAAATACAAGGAAATATATAATGACTTCTAAGTGGGGAACATGTTTAGATAGATTGCAATATTCCTTGTCAGAACAAGAATTTAGAACATGGATTAAACCATTGTCTGTGAATGAGCAAGGTAAGTTATTCACAATATACGGACCCAATCAATTTTTCTTAGATTGGGTGAGATCCAAATATAAAGATAAGATTGTGCATGGTTTGTGTTCTCAAGGAACAAATCCAGATTTAATTGTTGAATTTATGGTCGAACAGTCAGCTTCTTTGTCAAATATAAAAATAGGGAAAGCAGAATTAAACCCTCTTCAGCCTATTGAGGAGCTAACATTTTTAAAACCGACAGCGGGTCCCCAAATAGACATGTTTGGTATGACATCTTCTTTTTCAACAGCTACCAAACAGGTGAAAGAAGAAAAAGAACCAGCGGTGGAACAGACGGACTCTATTGCCCCTTCGGAAGAACTTTATGGGTTTGATGAGGCATTGGCACTTCCAAAATCCCAGAACAATGTTTGCTTTGGGGTGAATTTAAAAGAACAGTTTCGTTTTGAAAACTTTGTTGAAGGGAAATCAAACGAGGTTGCTAAAGCAGCAGCGATTCAGGTTTCTGCGAATCCAGGTGCTTACCATAATCCGCTATTTTTTTATGGCGGGAGTGGATTAGGAAAAACACATTTAATGCACTCTATAGGCAATGAAATTAGAAAACAGCAACCTGAGGCGAAAGTGCTTTATGTCAGCTCAGAAAAATTTGTCAGAGATATGGTTGATGCATTAAGATTACACGCAATGGATCATTTTCAAGATCATTATCGTTCGGTTGATGTTTTATTGGTGGATGATATTCAATTTATTGCAGGTAAAGGCCGTTCTCAAGAGGAATTTTTTCACATGTTTAATGCTTTATTGGATAATGGAAAACAGGTTGTTTTATCCTGTGATCGTTATCCAAAAGAAATTCCAGGTATGGAAGATCGTTTGAAATCCAGGTTTGGACATGGGTTAACGGTGACCATCGATTTACCAGATTTGGAGACGAGAGTAGCCATTTTAATGAGTAAATCACTACAGCTGGGTGTTGAAATATCCCATGAGGTGGCATTTTATATTGCTAAGTATATTCGTTCTAACGTGCGTGAGTTAGAAGGTGCTTTGCGCCGAGTGATCACACATGCTAGAGTGACAAGAAGAGAAATTACGCCGAAGTTTGTAGGAGAAACCCTAAAAGATATTATTAGTATTCAACATCGCCTAATAAAAGTAGATAATATTCAAAAAGTTGTGGCAGACTATTATAATTTAAAAGTGGCTGATCTATTATCAAAGCAAAAAAGTAGAGATATTGCGAGACCACGCCAAGTGGCGATGACACTCGCAAAAGAACTCACCAATCATAGCTTACCAGAAATAGGTAACTTTTTTGGTGGGCGAGACCACACCACTGTGTTGCATGCCGTGAAAACAATTACAAAACTGCAAAAAGATAACTTTGAAATAAGAGATGATTACCAAATATTATCTAGAAAATTGTCAACTTAGGAGACAATCATAACATGAATTTAGTTATTACAAGAGAAACATTGCTGAAGCCTTTGCAGGATATGATATCCATTGCAGATAAAAAGCATACTATGCCAATACTAACCAATATTTTTTGCAAAGTAGAAGGGCAAAAGTTGCAACTAAAAGCATCTGATTTAGAAACAGAAATATTAGCAGATGCTACGATAGAGAAAAAGTCTAATGATGGTGAGGTGACAGTGCCTGCTAGAAAGTTGATTGAAATTATAAAAAATTTACCACAAACCTCAGAAATTCAAATCAGCCAAGAATCTGAAAATAAGGTGATGGTGAAAGCTAACAAAAGTCGCTTTATTTTATCATCATTAGACCCAAATAGTTTTCCCAAAATGGAGAGTGATTTAGGGAGTAATTGTTTTTCAATTTCTCAGTCTTCATTGCTAAAATCAATCCGTAAAGTACAGTTTGCGATGGCGCATAATGATGTTCGATATTTCTTAAATGGCACGCTATGGGAAATAGAGGGAAATATTTTTAGAACCGTTGCAACAGATGGTCATCGTATGGCAATGACGGAGCTTACCATTGATAGCTCCACAGTCAAAAATCTACAAATTATTGTACCAAGAAAAGCGATTATTGAACTACAAAAATTTATTTCCAATACAGATGATATGGTGACCATCCATGTTGGATCAAATCATTTTATGGTTCAGCTACCTAACTATACTTTTACCTCAAAATTAATAGATGGTCGTTATCCAGACTATAACAGGGTTATACCACAGGAAAATCACAAGCGTTTGGTTGCCAACCTGATTGATTTTAAGCAAGCATTAATACGTACGGCTATCCTATCGAATGAAAAATATCGAGGGGTGCGTTTAAATTTAGATAAAGGTATTTTGCACCTTGCTGCAAATAACCCTGAGCAAGAAGAAGCGATGGATGAGATTCAAGTGGACTACCATGAAGAAGCGATGGAAATGGGCTTTAACGTGAGTTATTTGTTGGATGTGATGGGTGCGATTGAAACTGAAGAAGTTGATTTGTTTTTTTCGACCGCAAATATGAGTCTTTTGATTAAAGAGCATGAGTTAGACGATAGTTCTTATGTGATTATGCCCATTCGCCTATAAAAAATTTAATACTTATTGGGTAATACCAGTATGATTTTTTTGGACATCTTTGAGAAATAAGGTGGGGTTATCTGATTTCATCAAAGCCGTTCCCATGAGCACACCATCAAAGTCACTTGCAAATTGTGCAGTGCTCTCTGGTGTTTTAGAACCTGAAAGCGTGATCACTAAAACATCTCTTGGGATTAAATTTTTTAGGCGATAGGCATTATTTAAATCCATTTCCAAGGTGTTCAGATTGCGGTTATTAATACCAATCAGCTTTGGGTTAATTTTTAGCGCTCTTTGTAGATCATCTTCATCAAATATTTCAACCAAAGCATTCATACCCAAGCTTTCAATTTCCTGATGCAACTCTTGTAGTCGTTGGTCAGAGAGTATTCGCACAATAAGTAGGCAAGCATCTGCACCCGCTTGGCGTGCGCGATAGACTTGGCTGGGGTCAATAATAAAATCTTTACATAACACAGGTAAAGAGCAGGTTTTTTTAACCTGTTCAATATCTGGGAATTGCCCACCAAAGAATTTTTTATCGGTTAAAATTGAAAGAGCAATTGCCCCACCTAAGGCATAAGCATTGGCAATTTTTTGCGGCTGATAATTGTGCTTGATAATGCCTTCTGAGGGCGATTTTGATTTAAGTTCACCAATAACGCTGCAATGACTGTTTTTGATGGCTTTTAAAAAGTCAAAATTCGCTTTATGTTTCGGCTTTTCAAGAGTGTAATATGCTTTGATTTCTTGTTTTTTATATTCAATTATTTGATCTAAAATCATAGGCTGTGGGCGATAAGATGACTAACTTAAAGTTAGTTTAACCTTATCATGCTTGGATAGCTATAGTTGAATGTTTTTTGTCGAAGGCTCTATACCTCGCCATATTTTGAAAATTGCCTTACTCAATTCTAATAACATGCCTTTTCCGTCAGCACTATTTATTTGATGGGTTTGGCACCACTGGGTAAAAACCGTGCCATTTGGCGCATACATAAGGTCATAGCCAAAGCCATTATTTTTAAAGAGTTGTGTGTTAATAGGAAGCATTTGTTGTTGGATACTGGCAGAGGTTGCATTAATGACCAGATCATAAGCTTTTATTAGGTGAGTGTATTCTAAGGCTTCAATTTGAATATCATTTTTATAGTGTGCAGCAAGGATTTCTGCTTTGTTAAGGGTTCTGTTGGCAATAGAGATGCTTTTTGGGTATTCAGCAATAAGAGAGGCTAAACAACCTCTTACTGCTCCGCCGGCACCTAAGATTAAAACATCTTTATTTTTGAGCGTGATATTGTGGTTATGAATTAAATCATTTACCAAACCCACCCCATCTAAATTTATGCCATAAGCTTTTCTATCTTGGGTGAAAACAATATTGCTCACCGCTTTGGCATCTTCCGCAAAGGGGTCATATTGATCTGCTAGCGCAAATGCTTTCTCCTTAAATGGAACCGTGACACTTAATCCTTTTACTTTGGGATTAAGTTGTAGGGCTTTAAATGACTCCTCAAATGTATCCTCATTTATTTGTAAGGCACCATACTGTATTGTTTGTTGTGTTTGTTGTGCAAATTGTTGGTGAATTTTAGGGGATAAACTATGTTTGACGGGGTTGCCGATAACATAGTATTGATCAATTGTTTGAGACATGTATTTTCCTTGAGAATAAAAGTTTTGTCATGACAAATTTTAGCTTGGTTTGTGTGTCTGCAATATTATTACTTGCTTATTCTAGCGAAAATAGCACAATAACATGCAATAAAGATAGATGGGTGATATTCATGTCAAAGCAATACATATATTCAATGAATGGGGTTGGAAAGGTTGTTCCACCTAACAAGTATATCCTGAAAGATATTTCATTATCATTTTATGATGGTGCAAAAATTGGTGTTTTGGGGTTAAATGGCTCAGGTAAATCAACGCTGCTAAAAATCATGGCAGGGCTAGATCAAGAGATTGTTGGTGAAGCGGTGCCTCGTAAGGGGATTAAGATTGGTTATTTGGCACAAGAGCCTGTTTTGGATATTACCAAAGATGTTAAAGGGAATGTTGAAGAAGGTTTATCTGACTTAAAAGATATGCTCACTAAGTTTGATGAAATCAGTATGAAGTTTTGTGACCCTATGACGGATGATGAAATGAATAATTTGCTTGCCGAACAAGGTGAGCTTCAAAACAAAATAGATGCAGCCGGTGCCTGGGAACTCGATCGAAAGCTTGAAGTCGCTGCTGATGCTTTACGTTTACCAGCTTGGGATGCGGATGTCAGTAAACTTTCCGGTGGTGAAGTTCGACGAGTTGCGCTATGTAAATTATTACTGTCTGCACCAGATATTCTATTGCTGGATGAGCCAACAAACCACTTGGATGCTGAGAGTGTTACTTGGCTGGAGCGATTTTTGAAGGAATTTAAAGGCACAGTTGTGGCGATTACCCATGACCGTTATTTCTTAGACAATGTTGCAGAGTGGATTCTTGAATTAGATCGAGGAGAAGGAATACCATTTAAAGGAAATTATACCAACTGGCTAGAACAAAAATCACAACGATTACAGATGGAAGAAAAGAAAGAGTCCTCCTATCAAAAATCACTAAAAAATGAGCTAGAATGGGTGCGTCAAAACGCCAAAGGTCGTCAAGCAAAAAGTAAAGCGCGCCTAGCAAAATTTGAAGAATTGAGTTCCCAAGAGTTCCAACACCGAAATGAAACCAAAGAACTTTATATTCCACCAGGACCAAGGCTCGGGAATAAAGTGTTTGAGATTAACGGTATCAATAAGAGTTATGGTGATCGAAAATTAATTGATCAGTTAAGCTTTGATGTGCCTGCAGGAGCGGTTGTGGGGATTATTGGTGCCAATGGTGCAGGAAAATCGACATTTTTTAATATGATTTCAGGTATTGATCAACCAGATAGTGGTGAGATATCTAAAGGTGAAACGGTTGAATTGGCTTATGTGAACCAGTCTCGTGATACTTTGGATCCACGTAAAACGGTTTGGGATGAGATTTCAGATGGTTTGGATGTGATTACTGTAGGCAAATATACCACTCCTTCGCGTGCTTATGTAGGACGTTTTAACTTTAGAGGTGGCGATCAACAGAAATATATTAGAGATATTTCAGGTGGTGAGCGTAACCGAGTGCATTTGGCAAAATTGTTGCGTCGAGGCGGTAACGTTTTACTTTTAGATGAACCGACGAATGATTTGGATGTGGAAACTTTGCGTGCACTTGAGGAAGCCATATTGGCATTCCCAGGAACAATCTTGGTTATTACTCATGATCGTTGGTTTTTAGACCGTATAGCGACACATATTTTAGCTTTTGAAGGGTCAAGCCAAGTAACTTGGTTTGAAGGGAACTACGAGGCTTATACGGAAGATAAAAAGAAACGTTTGGGGGATGATGCGTTGGATCCTCACCGAATCAAGTTCAAAAACATTTATGCTTAAATTAGTGGTTCCCACGAAAGAACTTTTTTTATAATAAACTATCTGTTTTTCTTTTGAAAATGTCACGATGTTTTGCGACTTCCTGCTTTTGTGATAAGGAGCGTTTTGGGTTTTTGCTATTAAGTGTCTTGAGAAGCTTTCCTGCATCGCTTACATATTCTCGATTTTTTTTGTTATCTCCAAAATGTAGCATTTTTAGAATTAAACTCATTATTCACAAACCTTTGTTGTTGAATTCTCTACCTAAGATTATACTCAATATGAATATAAAAGCACTATTTTCATACATGGAGCCCAAAATCATATGAGGTCAGGACCGACTTTTAAGGTACTTGGAATTATACTTACGTTGTTTAGTTTCACCATGTTACCACCCATTTTTGTCAGTTGGCTGTATGCAGAGCATAATCAAGATCCTTTTGTGATTGCATTTTTTTTGACATTGGTGACGGGAGTTTTGCTTTATATGCCAGCGAAGCGAACCAAACGAGAACTTCGCCCTAAAGATGGATTTATTATCGTGGTTTTAATTTGGCTAACACTTGCATTGTTTGGGGCAACTCCTTACATATTTTCAGAAGGGTTACACCTGTCCTTTATGCAGGCGTTATTTGAGTCAATGTCGGGGTACTCTACTACGGGTGCGACGGTGATTACACATTTGGATCAACTGCCTAGGAGCATTCTTTATTATCGCCAGCAATCACAATTTTTTGGTGGGATGGGGATTATTGTCTTGGTGATTGCTGTGCTGCCACTGATTGGAGTAGGAGGTATGCAGTTGTATCGTGCTGAGGCAAATGGACCTTGGAAGGAAAATAAACTAACTCCCCGTATTATGGAAACAGCAAAGGTGCTGTGGATTATCTACATCTTTTTAACGCTTGCGTGTCTTGTGAGCTATAAGCTTGCGGGGATGACTTGGTTTGATTCTGTTTGCTATGCTTTTTCAACAATAGGTACGGGTGGGTTTGCACCCCATGATGCGAGCATTGCCTATTATGGCACACCGAATGTCTACATGGTATGTATGGTGTTCATGATTGCGAGTGCCACAAGTTTTGCGTTGCATTTTGTGTCGATAAAGCGTATGAGTATTAAAAATTATTGGCAGGATGCAGAGTTTAAAAGCTATATTTACTTTATTGGGGCGATGGGTGTTTTGGTAAGCCTAACCTTGATTGGTAGTAGCTATTATTCCCACACTAATGAAGCTTTATGGCAGGGGTTTTTTCAAGTCGTTTCTTTTGGAACCAACACAGGATTTACCTCTACTTCTGAGTATTCTAATTGGCCTTTATTTATTCCTATTTTATTGGCAATTATTGGGTTAATTGGTGGGTGTGCAGGTTCGACTTCTGGTGGTTTAAAAATCATTAGAGCGGTATTAGTGAGAAAGCAAGCGGTGCGCGAAATGCGAAAGTTAATCCACCCCAATGGTATTTTTCCCATAAAACTAGGCGCCAAAGTCATGTCTGAGTCTGTGGTAAACAGTGTATGGGGATTTATTGCAGGGTATTTTTTAGTTTTTATCGTGATGTGGTTACTACTTATGGCAACAGGTGTTGATCAGATTACCGCTTTTTCCGCCGTGGCGGCCTGTATATCCAATGTGGGTCCAGGTATTGGTGGGGTGAGTGTAAACTACGCAAGCTTACCTGATTCGGCTCAAGCACTGCTATGTGCTACCATGCTGATTGGGCGGCTTGAAGTCTTTACGGTATTGGTCTTATTTATGCCAGATTTTTGGAAGCATTAGAGGTGACACTTAATATTTAAAATGTTTGATAAACTCATCATTTTTACCGAGGTCAATAACAGATTCTATGCCAATATCTAGGTGAAGATTGATATAAGATTTATTGGTCTTTAGGTCATTTTCGGTGGTTTTGACGCCCTCTGGTGTCATAGGGAGATCTGAAACCAATAATAATGCGCCTCGTGGTATTTTGTTGGCGTGTCCTACAATAAAGAGTGTAGCCGTTTCCATATCTACGGCAATGGCTGAAAGTTTCCGCAAATAATTTTTAAATTTGTGATCCCACTCCCACACTCGGCGATTAGTTGTGTAGACAACGCCTGTGCGGTATTCTAAGCCCTGATTATGGAGCTTTTCTGAGATTAGTTTATGCATTTTAAAGGAAGGTAAGGCGGGCACTTCTGGTGGTTTATAATCGTTGCTGGTTCCCTCCCCTCGAATGGCGGCAATGGGCAAGATAAAATGGCCAATTTCAGAGGAGCGCTTAATACCTCCACACTTTCCCAAAAATAAGACGGCTTTAGGGTCAACAGCAATAAGAAGGTCCATGATAGAAGCCGTATTTGCAGAGCCCATACCAAAATTGATCATCGTAATCCCATCCGAGCTTGTCGTGGCTTGCATGGGATTATTGGAGCCATATATCCGACAATTATATCGTTCAGCAAATCGCTCTAAATAATTCCTAAAATTAGTGAGAATAATATAATCACCAAATTTATCTAAGGGCATTCCGGTATATCGAGGCAGCCAGTTTTTTGCAATATCCATTTTTGTTTTGAGCATCTACCTGTATCCCTTTGTTTTTTTTTATTAATTTTAAATTTACTTCATATTGAGCTTTAAATCAAAATCATATTCTAAAATTAGAGGTGCGTGATCTGAAAACCAGCTGTCTTTATAGGTTTCTGTTGAGCTCGCTTTCCCACCTAAATTAGGTGTGGCAAGATGGTAATCAATGCGCCAGCCTACATTATTTGCCCGTGCTTGCCCTCGGTTTGACCACCAAGTGTATTCATCTTTTTCAGTATTCACTTCACGAAAAGCATCTACCCACCCAATATCATCGAATACTTTATCAAGCCATGCGCGCTCTTCAGGCAAGCAACCAGAATTTTTTTGGTTAGCCTTCCAGTTTTTAATATCGATTTCCTTGTGCACAATATTAAAATCACCACAAACAATCATATTTGATTTTTCTTTAATGTGTCTGCTGAGTGTTGAGGTGTATTGTTCAAGAAAATCCATTTTTTGAGTTTGGCGTATATCGCCGCTAGAGCCTGAGGGAAGATATAGGGAAGCAATACTAAAATTCTCATATTCTAGTTCAATATAACGCCCCTCATCGTCTGCCCAATCTATTTTTAAACCTCTTGTAATAACTTTAGGTTTTTTTTTGCAGTAAATAGCCACCCCACTATAACCTTTTTTTTGTGCATCAAAAAAATAGCGATGGTAGTCTAGAGGTGAAAAAATAGGATCATCTAGTTGTGAAATTTGTGCTTTGGTTTCTTGTATACAAAGAAAGTCAGCATTGGTTTTTGCAAACCAATCAAAGAAGCCTTTTCTTGCTGCAGCACGGATACCGTTGGCATTAAATGAGATGACTTTTATCATGGTTACCCTTTAATTTTTAGAGGTTTTAGACGTAAAAAAAGCCCGCATTGCGGGCTTTAAATAATAACAATACTTTAAAGTGTATTGTGTGGATTATTTAGATGCAGTTGTGGCATCTACTTTCTGAATTGCAGCGGAACCTGGGGTAGCGGCTGCTTTTTCAATGCTCAACAATTCAACTTTAAAGGTTAGGGCTTGGTTTGGTCCAATGCTTGGTGGCGCATATAGACCATAAGCTTCTTCAGGAGAACAGTAAACAGTCCAAGTGGAGCCCACAGGCATTTTCTCAAGTGCTTTTGTCCAACAAGGAATGACTTTGTTAACCCCAAAGGTGGCGGGTTCTTTGCGCTCATATGAGCTATCAAAAACCTTACCGTCACTGAGTTTGCCCTCATAGTTTACTTTGACAGTATCTGTGGCTGTTGGAATTTCACCATTTCCAGCTTTAACAACTTTATAGTAAATACCTGTTTCAAGCTCCTTAACACCCTCTTCTTTTGCAACAGTTGACAAGTAAGTTTTCGATGCTGTTAAGTTATTGATTGATTGCTCTTTTTGCTTTTCAACCGCTTTTTGCATCATTTCTTTTTGGAATTCCTGCATGGTTGTTTGCATTTCTTCTTTGGTATATTTTGGATCTTTTCCACTTAATCCAGCTTGAAGTGCATCATTAAATGCGTTGGTATTTAGGTCGATGTTTTGCGTATGGAACCCATTACCAATTTCATAACCGATGGTATAGCTGACTTTTGCCATATCTGCTTCTACTTTGGCAGTTTGTGTTGTTGTCTTGGTTGCAGAAGCTGCAGTGGTGTCTGCGGCAAATACAGAGCCCATCATGGCAACAGTCATAAGACTTGCTGAAACAAGTGCTGCGATTTTCTTCATTTGGGATATCTCCAATTATTTTTTTATAAAACGCGACTTTCATCCTAAATCAGCCATTGCTAGTTGTCAATGTGTTATATTATTCATCTGTAAAGTGTGCTATCATTATCTTCAGTTCTAAGTTGGTAAAATGTAATTTTATAAATTGGTGATTGAATGAAAATAACCATGTTCGGCATAAATTTTCGTTCGGCATCCATCGATGTCCGAGAAGCTTTTTCTTTTCATGCTAATGCCCTTCCAACGAAATTACGAATGCTTAAATCACTACCTGGTGTCTTTGAATGTGTTATTTTATCTACCTGCAATCGTACAGAACTTTATGTCGTAACAGACGATGCATACGATACAAATAATATTTTAAATTGGTGGCAATCTGAGAGGGCATTAGAAGATCATCAGATTTTAGAGGTGGTCTACCAATGCGTTAACCTCGACGCGGTGAAACATCTTATTCGTGTTGCTAGTGGATTGGATTCCATGGTGTTGGGTGAAGCGCAGATATTAGGGCAAATCAAAGAAAGTTTTGCCATGGCAAAATTATCAAAAACGATTTCAAGAATACTCTCGCGATTATTTGACCATGCTTTTTTTGTGGCGAAGGAGGTGCGAACACGTACCGCTATTGGCCATTGCCCTGTTTCCATGGCTTGTTCTGCGGTCATGTTAGTGAAAGATAAGCTTGATGACTTGTCTGATAAACATGTGCTGATTATTGGTGCAGGACAAACTGCAGAGTTGATGGCAAAGCATATTTTATCAGCAAGACCGAAATCAATCATGGTGGCAAATAGAACGCTTGGAAATGCGAAAAACTTAGCGAATAAACTATCAGCTAAGTATGTTGACCTTTCCACCTTATCTGAGCAAGCATCAAAGGCCGATATTGTGATTGCAGCGGTGCATGTGAACACTCCGTTGGTTTCTTTGGAAACAATAGAATGCCTAAGATCCGAAACCTTGTTTATTGATATTTCTGTGCCACGTGCCATTTCAGCTTGTGTAGATAAGCATGAGAAAGCAACGCTTTATTCTGTGGATGATATTCAAGGGCTGATACAAAAAAATACGGAAGCGCGCGTACGTGCGGCATTGGTTGCGGAAGAGATTGTCACTGAAAACTTACAGCGGTATGCGCGTGCAGTTATGGCTGATCAAGCAGATGGTGCAATTTGTGCTGTACGTTTACATGCAGAGAAGATGGTATCCGATGAGGTAGAGAAAAGTTTAAAGCAACTGGAGGGCGGAAAAGACCCTGTGAATGTTTTATTACACTTTGCACATAGTATTAAAAACAAATGGCTTCATTCTCCTAGTGTGACCATGCGTCAAGCCTCAGAAGAGGGGCGCGACGAAGTTTTAGGATTGGCGCAGGAATTATTTGGTTTGAAAGTAGAAGGAAAAGATGAAAAAATCCATTGAGCAAAAATTACAAATGTTGGTTGAACGTCATGAGGAAATCGCGGCGTTATTGGGTGATGTGGAAGTTATTTCGAATCAAAATAAATTTCGGGAACTTTCTAAAGAATATGCGAATCTAGAACCTATTACGGTGGCGTTTAAAAATTATCAGCAAGTTGTTTTGGATATGAGTGCTGCTGAAGAAATGATGTCTGAAGATGATGCTGAAATGCGTGAGTTAGCAGAGGAAGAGTATCAGGAGTCGAAGGAGAAAATTACGTCTTTAGTGTCAGAGTTAGAGATTTTACTCTTACCAAAAGATCCACATGATGAGGCAAATGTCTTTTTAGAAATCAGAGCGGGTACCGGTGGCGATGAGGCGGCTATTTTTTCGGGCGATCTTTTTCGAATGTATAGTCGTTATGCAGAGAAACAAGGGTGGCGGATAGAAATTATCAGCGAAAGCTTAGGGGAGCATGGTGGATATCGTGAAATCATTAGTAAAATAAATGGTGATCATGTTTATTCACAACTAAAATTTGAGTCGGGTGCACATCGTGTTCAACGAGTCCCCACAACTGAATCTCAAGGTCGAGTACATACTTCAGCCTGTACTGTGGCGATTATGCCAGAAGTGGGTGATGTGGAAGAGATTGAAATAAATTCCAGTGACCTTAAGATCGACACTTTCCGAGCGTCAGGCGCAGGTGGGCAGCATGTCAATAAAACAGATTCTGCTATTCGTATTACACATATTCCGACGGGTGTAGTAGTAGAGTGTCAAGATCAACGTTCTCAGCACAAAAACCGTGCATCTGCGATGTCAGTATTACAGGCTAGATTAATGCAATCTGAGATTAATAAGCAACATGCAGAACAGTCTGAGCAGCGTAAAAGCTTGGTGGGCAGTGGCGATCGCTCTGAGCGTATTCGTACTTATAATTTTCCTCAAGGGCGCGTGTCAGACCATCGTATTAACTTAACGCTGTATAAACTAGATGAAGTGATGCAAGGTGATTTGGGTGCGATTGTTCAACCATTAATGCAAGAACATCAAACAGATCTATTATCACAAATGTCTGATCAAAATTAATGTCTTCTGTGGAGCACAGTATTGAAAGTGCTTGCCTATTTGGTAAACAAAGACTTTTAGATGATTTTGAAAGCGCCCTATTAGATGCTGAGTGGCTTTTATGTGGTGTACTTAATGTAGACCAAACTTATTTAAGAACGTGGCCTGAGAGGCTGGTAACAGCAGATGATATGGTAAAGTTTACAGATCATCTTGACAGGCGATTAAAAGGCGAACCGATTGCCTATATTCTTGGATATCAATATTTTTGGGGTTTACGTTTAAAAGTATCGCCTGCTGTGCTTGTTCCAAGAGCAGACACTGAAACTTTGGTGGAGGCTGTTTTAAAAATATGCTCTTCACAAAATAAATTAAACTGTTTGGATCTTGGTACAGGTAGCGGAGCCATCGCATTAGCATTAGCATCTGAGTGCGCTCATTGGGATATTTTAGCGGTAGACATATCTGAGTCTGCCCTTCTCATTGCGATAGAAAATAGAGATTTTTATCAGCTTAAGAATGTCACATTACTTCAAAGTAATTGGTATGGTGATATTGATTCTACGATGACTTTTGATGTGATTACCTCTAACCCCCCTTACATTGCTCAAAATGATCCCTTTCTCTGTGAAAACGTGAAACAACATGAACCACTGCTGGCATTATTATCGGATAGTGGTGGTCTAAAAGACATTGAGTTGATTATCTCTGGTGCCAAACATCAATTAAACCTTAATGGGTATCTCTTTATTGAGCATGGTTTTCAGCAAGGCAAAGAGGTAAACTTATTGTTTGAAAAATATGGATTTATAAATATTGAACATGCTGATGATTTATCAGGGCATTGTCGGGTGACCTACGCTAAAATTGGCAATAATGATTAAATATTTTGAGATAAAAAGTTAGATAATATTTTTAGTCCATGCTCTGTGAGGGCAGCTTCTGGATGAAATTGTACCCCCCATATAGCGATATTTTTTTTTCGTAACGACATGATTTCAAAGGTGTTTTTCGTTTTATTAGTTGCGGTGATAGAAAGTGACTCTGGGAAATTATCTGGTGAGACCATTAACGAGTGGTAGCGCGTAACAGAAAAAGATGTCGGTATAGATTCAAATAAGCAATCACCATTATGCTGAATTCTAGAAATCTTCCCATGCATGATTTTCTCAGCATGAATAACTTTCGCGCCATAATAGCTTGCGATAACTTGATGCCCTAGACATATACCGAGTATGGGGTATTTATTTGCAAACCGTGAAATGATTTGATGCATCATGGAGACTGAGGCATCTTCTGGGTGCCCAGGTCCTGGTCCCAGTATAATATGCGTGGGTTGATATTTTTTAATACGTTGAAGATCTACCTGATCCGTAGGGATCATTAATATATTAAAGCCTAGTTGCTCTATATAGTCCTTAATCATATTTGAAAACGAATCATAGTGATCGATCATAATGACCATTATAAATTCTCCTCAATATAAATCGCAGGGACTAATCCTCGGACATCATTACAGAGCCATATCTTTTCTGCTTGCTGTAAGTCTGAGAGCTTGAGTGATTTTTCAATCACTTTTTTATTGTTGAGAAGCTGAGATCTGTAGACACCTGGAAGTAAACCATCTAATACCGGTGGTGTGTAAGCCACACCTTTAATTTCGATAATTAAATTATGATAGAGTGTTTCAGTAAGGTTCTGATCTTGGTTTTTAAATAATAGTGTATCGATATTAGGAAGACGTTTTTTTGTCATGACAAAATTTTCGTCCATAAATTTACGTGTGCTTTTAGAGGTGGTTTTATATTGAAATAGAATATTATTTTTATCAATGCAATGGCTGCAAAGTGTAAAGTTTATGGGCTGAATTTTATCGATTTTATCAGGGATACATGTGTGGGTTATAGAGATGTTCCCATGGTAACCTACAGCAATTCTAATTTTATAGCACTGATCATTCTCTATGTGTTTATGAACATACTGTTGGAGTTTCGTTTTAGGGTGAAGTCCGTGTGCTTGAAATGCAAGGGTATCAACGGTGTTGTGTAAACGGGAAAGATGTTCTTGTAAACGTGTAAATCCCTGTTGTTTTTGATAATGAAGTGCTTCAATGATTTCAAAGCTAGGTTGATAGAGTGTTCGTAGATATTTTGCTTTGAGATGCATTTCATGCCACTCTTCTTCGGTATTAGACTCTATCGTAATGCCAGCACCCACACCCAAAGTGGCTTGCTTATCTTTTAATGCGATCGTACGAATCGCAACGCTGAAACATAAATCACCATTTGGTTGTATTGATCCAATGGCACCAGTATAAATGCCTCTAGGTTGATTTTCTATGGAATGAATAGCTTTCATTGTGCGTAATTTAGGGGCACCTGTGATCGACCCGCAAGGAAAAAGTGCCTTAATAATGGACTTGAAGGACAATGATTCTGGGCACTCAGCTTCAATGGTTGAGGTCATTTGATAAAGTGTTTTATAAGTTTCGGCTTCAAAGAGTCGTTTAACCTTCACCGTACCTGTTTGCGCTATTTTTGATAGATCGTTACGCAGGAGGTCAACAATAATTAGGTTTTCGGATTGAACTTTTTTATCCTTTAACAGTGCCTGTCTATTTTTTAAATCTTGAGCGGGCTCATCTGATCGAGGGTATGTGCCTTTCATGGGTTTCACTGTGAGAAGGTACTTGGATTTTTTAAAAAACAACTCAGGTGAGAAGGAAATCACGGTGGTTGGGGCGAAAGGCAAATAAGCACAAAATCTAGCAAGTTGTTGTTTTCTAAGTGAAAAATATAACTCAAGGGGGCTACCTGGATATTCAAACGTGTATTGCGAAGTGTAGTTAATTTGGTAACTTTCCCCATTAATAAGCTTCTTATTTACTTTTTTCAAGGCCGTTTTGTAGTCTTGATAGCTTTGCTTAAAGCAGAGTAGATCAATTTGTTGTGTGCCATGATTGGGGTTTGACAGGATGCTTTCTAATTGTGTGTGCGGGATATCTTGTTTATTTTTATAGGCAATAAAATGCAATAGTACGGCATCATTTTGGTTTTTTAATAGGTGATTGAGTTGAGGATATAAAACATATCCTAACTCATAACTCATATAGCCAACAAGATATAAACCTTCTGTATGGCAAGTGTCGAGGGCTGTAAAAGCTTCAGGGATCTCACGTGCTTGTGTTGCTTTAATTTCACATACGGGCTCTGTGTAATAAGAAGATGTGCCATCTGGGTCAAAGGTGTTTTCTAAGAGTGAAAAAGGGCTCATATTATGTCGCTGTTTTATTTGCTATATCTTGTAATTGAAAGCGATCAACTTTTCCTGTGGCGTTTAATGGTAAAGTTTCAACAAAGTGAACCTTTTCAGGAATTTTATAGGTTGATAGGTAATGGGTACAGTGTTGAATAACGTTTTTTTCATCCATACTACCTTTATTATCAAGTACCACATATGCCCACACTACTTGTCCAAATATGGGATCATTTTTGCCTACAACAGCAGCTTGTATGATTGACTTGTGTTGATAAAGTGCATTTTCAACCTCAATAGGTGATATATTTGATCCACTGTGTATGATGATTTGTTTTTTACGGCCTAAGAAAAAAAAGTTTCTATTTTCGTCTATATATCCGATATCCCCTGTATTGACCCAACCATTTGCAAGATCTTTTTGACTGAGTTCTGGTTGTTGCAGGTATGCTCTAGGAGTGGCTTCATTTTGTAAAAAAATATTTCCTATTTCTCCAGCAGATATAATCTCATTATGTTCATTTCTGATCTCTACTTTAACCGAGTCAAATAAACGCCCTGTGGATTGTGAATTCAAGTGTGTGGGGGTATTTTGTGCATAACCAAAAACTTCAGTCATACCAATTCCTTGGTAAAGTGTTACATGAAATACTTTGGTAAATTTAGTCATAAATGCTGCAGGTAAGGCGTCACCAGCCACAAGTGGTAAACGCATAACATGGGTGAATTTTGATTGCTTTTCAGCATAAAGAGCAAGCATATAAGTCATGTTAGGCAGTAGCGCAATGCTGGTAATAGGATTATTGACGATTATATTAAAGGTTTCAACTTCAGAAAATTTGGGTTGTAAATGCATGGTTAATCCTAATGCCAAACCTGGCAATAGTTGGTATGAAAAGCTAAAAGCATGATTAAGGGAAAGCGAAATTAATAAAACATCATCTGCATTAAAAGACATATCTACAGCTCTATTTTTAGCATACTCTGTTATTTGCGCTAAAGAGTGAATAGCCGCTTTAGAATGTCCCATTGCACCTGAAGTAAGGTGATAGGTATAGGACTCTGTAGGGTTTATTCTTTCTTTTTGTATGGTGGCTTTAGAGGTGGATATTTTTTGCCAAAAATCCCCCCGCATAGGATTATCATCATTCACGGTAATTAAGGTTATCTTGTACTGTTTACAAGTGCTTATAAGTAAATCGGTTGCTCGTGAGAACTCAATAACAATGGCATCGGGTGCAAATTCGGTGAGCAATTTTGCGAGCTCGTAATCAATATACCTTGGATTAATGGGAAAAGCATGTATTCCCGCTTGCCATGCGCCAAGATAGCACAAAACATTTACGGGTGAATTAAAAGTGCAAAAAGCCAATGTTTGGATGTGTTGAGACTTTAAAAACTCAGCTGTCAACCCCGTCTGTTTTTGTAGCCATTTATAGGTATATGCTTGATTTTGAAAAACCAAAGCGGTTTTGTGAGGGGTTTCGGTTGCGTGTTTGCCTAGATAAATTTGCATGGATGATTCTAGATATTCAGTAACTTTCCTTGTATTGTAACACGAACTTATTTTTCTTGGCTAATACCATCTTCTTAGTTGAGAGTCGTCATATTTTGTTTAGATGACAATAAATGAAGATTAGTGCGTAATGGAGTGCAGTTATGGCAATTGAGATTGGAAAGCTCGGTGTTTATTCAGAAGTAGGTACCTTAAATAAAGTATTGATTCATTATCCAGATAAGGGTATTGGTGGGGTGATTCCCTCTAAGGCACAAGAGTGGTTATATGAAGATATCGTTCATCTAGAACGTATGCAAAAAGAATATGAATATTTTCGTAAAATTCTCTTAGCCTATATGGATCCAGATGTTTTGCTGGAATGGATTAAATTAGAACAGTCAGGATTAACCTCTAAAGCGTCACCGGCTTCGGTGTATTCTCCTGATTTTATCAGTTCCAATAAAGTGATAGATACGGAAGAATTATTGGCAGATGTGTTGGCTGAACCTCTTATTCGCTTACAACTTGTGGCCTCAGTTTGTGCGATAGAGGGCACGCGGCATGTGATTCAGGAGTACTTGGCCGACCCTAAAGAACTTTCACCAAAACAATTAGCCAGAGTTTTAATTACGGGTATTTTGGATGAAACGCGTTTAAAAGACTCAGATTCAGGTTTGGTGTTTGCACCTATCCCAAATTTCTTATTTACCCGGGATATTGGCATTACAATTGGTGATTACTTGTTGCTAAGTAAAGCGGCACGACAGTCACGTAAACGTGAGTCTATTTTGGCGCGTTATATTGCTTATTATGCTTTATTTAAAGGTTGTCCAGATAAAGTGATCGAAATTGCGAATGACCATGATGCTTTTTTACAGGAAGCTTCAATACAAGAAAGCCAAGATGTCACGATTGAAGGTGGTGATGTTATGGCGATTGCGCCAGGGCATTTATTGATTGGTTTTTCAGAAAGAACGACGCCATACGCTTGTGAAAAAGTGATTCAAACCTTATTTAAAATGAATCAGTGTAAGATTAAAAAAATCTCCATTGTTAAACTGCCACGTATGCGTGCCATGATGCACCTTGATACAGTGATGACACAGGTGAGCCGTAATACTTGGGTGCTCTTTAAACAGTTAGTTGAGCATAATGGGATTGATATAAATCGTGCTGATATTTTTGAAGAGCTCGGTGTTCCTGTGCCTAAGGCTTCTAATTTTGCGGAGGTTTCACAGTTTGTCCGCAAAGGAAATATTGGTAACTACAAAATAAATAAAAAAATCTCGAGTCTTAAAGATTTATTGATGGACATTAGTTGCAATGATTATGGGTGCCGACCTGAAGAGGTGCAGTTTATTTATTCCGCGCAAGGAAATTTGCTGCATGATGAGCGAGAGCAGTGGACAGATTCATGTAATGTAACCGCGATCAAAGAAGGGGTTGTCGTGGGCTATGATCGTAACGATCATACGGCACTAGGGTTCGAAAAAGCAGGCTACAAACCCGTGTTGATTAAAGAGGTCATTGACCTTCTTGCTGAAAAGATTCGTCAAAACCCAGATTTCGATATTGCAGCATTTTTGTCACAGACTGTTCCTGAAAAGGTATTGTTAATGTTGCCTAGTGCAGAATTGTCTAGAGCCAGAGGTGGGCCGCACTGTATGACCATGCCAATTTCCAGAAGCCATTTGTAATATTTACAGGAGTTTGTGATGTTGAAATCTAGTCTGGTTTTTATGGTGGATCCTGCAGCATTTTCCATGAATCTTGAAACGGCTAAAACCAATGCTTTTCAGAAAAAAAGTGACAAAATTGAATCGGAAATACAAAATCAAGCGTTGTTAGAATTTCAATCTGTGGTGAAAATGCTGCAAGATGTTGGGGTTCGTGTGCATGTGTTGAAAGACCAAAAGGAACGTAATACCCCTGATTCTATTTTCCCCAACAACTGGGTGTCTTTTCATCAAGATGGCTCCGTATACTTGTATCCAATGTGCGCGCCTAATCGTCGCCGAGAACGTGAGCTTGCAATTGTTTTGGAGATTGTGGATCAGCATCATTTGAGCTTACACCAAATTATCGATATGAGTTTTGAAGAGTATTACAATCGCTATCTTGAAGGTACAGGTAGCATTGTTTTTGATCATCAAAATAAACTGGCTTATGCCTGTCGTAGTGAGCGAATGCATGAGGATATTCTTAATCGAGTTTGTGAATTGTTGGGTTATCGGCCAATCGCTTTTTCTGCACAAGATGATCGAGGCAAGGCGATTTATCATACCAATGTACTGATGGCAATGGGGAATGATTTTGTGGTGATATGTCTTCGGAGTATTACTGATGTCTTTGAGCGAGATGAAGTGCTTGCAAGCCTCGTTAGAACAGGCAAAGAAGTGATTGATATTTCCTACGATCAAATGAATCATTTTTGTGGGAATGCCATAGAGCTATCTGGTCAAGATGGAAACCGCGTATTGGCAATGTCGACCTCGGCTTATGAAAACTTTACCGAATCGCAACGTCAATGTTTAGCGAAGCATGCTAATCTTATCCATACGCCCACCCCAATGATTGAACAATGTGGTGGAGGTAGTGTGCGCTGTATGATTTGTGAAGTGGACTTGCCACAAAAATTGTATTAGTGAATTCTGCCGCATTAATTTTTCAAGTATGCCAAATCCTGAATTTTTTTATACTGAGCTACCCCGTCAAATTGGGACACTTTTGTAATTGAGATTTCATCATATATTCAAACTCTCTAGGAGTCTTGTAGTTTATCGTTGAATGTTTCCTTTTTGTATTATAGTAAGCTTCGATATATCCAAATGTTGATGATTTTTCCTCTTCTCTTGTTCGGTAATTTTCTGACCTACCCCTCCAATTTGGGACAATCACCAACCCAGAATTGAGGAATAAAAAATGACACATACAAGGCGCACAGGAGAGTTCAAGCGTGAGGCAGTTAAGTCAGATGAGACCTACAAGGTAATATCTGATAATCTAGGTATAAATTGCAAGCATGGCTTCTAATACTGACAAGGATAGAGGAGGACGTTTAATGGAAAATCTACTTTTAAGTACCTCTTTTATTCGGGGGATTACCCTACCTTGTGTTGTTTACGATTTTCGTTGTATGTGATAGATCTGAAAAAATAATATTGCGTGAAATTTAAACGACCTCACTTTGATAAGAACCCAACACCTTTAAAAGTGAGGTGTGTTTTAGTAAGGATAAAAATGCCTTTTGCACATGCGTTTCATCTTCATGCCCCATAAAATCCACAAAAAACAAATAATCCCACGCGCGATGTCGTGTAGGGCGAGATTCAATTTTAGTAAGGTTAATACCATTGTTGGATAAGCAGTTTAACACTTCAACCAGCGCATTAGGTTGATGTCGAGTGGCAAAAATGATGGAAGTTTTATAGGTTTTTGTGTGGTCAAAAACAGCCGTGTCATTTTTTGCCATGACAAAAAATCGAGTAAAGTTAAAGCTTTCATCTTCAAAGTTTTTCCGCACAATTTGCAAACCATAGATCTCAGCAGCCAGCTCACTGGCGATGGCTGCGACATTTTCTATTTTATTTTCGCTAATATATTTAGCGGCACCTGCAGTATCTTGAAAGGGATGTGGTGTTATGTTGAGTTGCTTGCAATGGTGGCTGCACTGCGCTAAGGCTTGAGGGTGGGAATAGACTTTTTGTAGGGCTTGGGTATTTTGTTCTGGCAAGGTTAATAAGCAATGTTTTACTTTAAGAATCACCTCATATTGAATGCGGAGATCAAACTTGATTAGTTCGTCATAGGCTGGAATGACCGAGCCTGCAAGAGAGTTTTCAACGGGAAGAATAGCATAGTCCACCTCGTCATTGATCACCCTTTCTAAGATCAAAGCGAAATCTTGGCTGGGCACGGCAACGGTGTTTTTTTTAAAATGCTTTAATAGTGCTTCTTGTGAATAGGCTCCTAGTTCGCCTTGGAACGCAACACGAGTGTTTTTTTGCTTAACCATGTGCTATATCCTCTTTGACAAATTCAGGGAAAAATTGTTGCATCATGCGGTGGTAGTGATCTACAAGGTTTTGCTTTTTTAACGTGTGTGTTTTCAATGGGTACTCCCAAGGCATACTCAGAATGCCACAAATATGGGCATATAAACAGTGATCCAATAATGTTGACCTATCATTGTAAAAGTATGGTTTTTCCGCGAGAAAATCAGCCAGTGCGTCAATATCATCACAACCTAATTGATAAATCTCTGCTTGGGTATGTCGCCCCATTCCATGTCCATGAAGCTGTTTGGTGACATCTTTACGGATGCCTTTGATAATGAATTTAAAGGCTAAAGCAGGGATACCCATGGCTTTTTGGAAGCCGTTACACCATAATGTGAACCCAGCTTCATCTATCCATCTGGAATAAACAATCACCCAATATAGGTGTTCTTCAAGAAGTCGCATAAAAGCGACAGTTTCTGCTTGTTGACGTGAATTTAAACCATTCTGCATGGGAGTATCAACGGTTGATTCAAGCTTGCGGATAATAAAGTGACTGTCTGCAATGGTGTCATGATCAAGTTCAATATAAGGCACTTTACCTGTTGGTGATTTCCGTGGGTCAAAACCTTTGGCGGTTGCATAGGGTAATGACATGGCCTTTAGATAGCTTTCAAGTTTCATGCAAAACGGGCTGGCATTCGGAATATCAAAACAGCTTGGAAATTGATGAAGGGTAATCATTGTTCATCCTTTGGCGGTGTATTTTTATCTTTGTATTGAGTGAAATTAATCACATTATTTGAGTAGCTTGGTTTGTCATTGTTTTGGGCGGCACTATTTGTATTTTCTGAAACAATGGTGGTGTGCTGTTTTTCATCGTAAAAAACTTGTACTAATTGATAGCCTTTCAGTTGAATGGTACAAAGGTTGCGATCAATATCATTGGTGGAGTATTCGAATTCATAATTGCGTAACCAACAAATACTACCACTATCACTTCTGGTTAGACGTGTTTTTTTGAGGGCAACGGTGTCATCTAATAGCTGAACGTTAATTTTCTTGCAGGTCTGTTTGGCGATGTAAATGGCCTGTTCGCGTGCTCGAAGGTTTGATCGCCATATTAGGATGACAATAAAAAGGATCACGAGGATGACGATGGTGGTATTCCACATTGCTTTATTACTACTTAATGATGGCATATTAGTCTAAGTTTAATTATATTATGCACTGATGTATAGCGGTTGGAATTCAAGAAGTGAAAAATCTAAAATATTTTTATGGCTCTATTTTTGTGACGATAGCAGGTGTCATCCTTGCCATGTATGTGAGTGGTAATATTTGGACGGCACTGTATTTGGTGATTATTTTGGCTTTATTGGAAATTTCTCTGAGTTTTGATAATGCTGTGGTGAATGCAAAAGTGCTGGCGCAAATGCCTCAGTTTTGGCAGAAGATTTTTATTTGGATAGGGCTGCCGATAGCCGTTTTTGGTATGCGTTTGGTTTTCCCTATTTTTTTGGTCGATGTCACCACAGATATGGGATTTACACAGGTATTGAATGTTGCCTTAAATGATCCAGAAGCCTATCACCATGCCTTAATGGAAGGCTTCCCCATGATTAGTGCCTTTGGTGGGAGCTTTTTATTTATGGTATTTTTACGATTTTTTCTGATTGATCCGCCAGAAGTGCAGTGGATTCCCTGGATAGAAGGATCCCGTTTGTTTAAAAAAATCTCAGAGTTAAATGGCGCGCATATTTTTATTGCCTTGATGGTGGGAGCCTATGTGGCCTATCATGCGCAGGAGGCGATGGGGTTGGGCTATGAAGTTGGATTGGCTTTTATAATTGGCATATTAGTGCACGAATGCTTACACGCGATGAATCATTTTATGAGTAGTGCGGGTAGCTCTAGTGGCCAGCTGGTGCGCAATGGTTTGATGGGCTTTATTTATTTGGAGGTGCTAGATGCATCCTTTAGTTTTGATGGGGTGATTGGTGCTTTTGCGATTACCACTGATATTTTGATGATTATGATTGGTCTAGGAATTGGAGCGATGTTTGTGCGTTCTTTAACGATTTTTTTTGTGGAAAAGAAAACACTGTCGAAGTTTCAATATTTAGAACATGGCGCGCATTATGCCATTGGGTTTCTAGGTGTGGTGATGTTTGTGAAGATCAGTGGTCATGTTCCTGAGTGGCTTACCGGTGGCGTGGGAATTGGATTGATTATTGTTGCCTTTATTCACTCTACGATTCAAAATAAGAAAGACTTAGACTTATAAATGCAGCAATTCTTTTAGCTTTAAACTGAGTTCTTGCGCAGAAGCTGCACTGTGTGTGGCAACTTCATTTACTTTTTCGCGTGAAGCATGTTCGGTATAAGCGATGAAATGATCGGCTAATCCTTCTTTGTATAGCATATAATCCGTAAACCCATCACCCACAATCACCGTTGGTGAATGCCATTGTCTGTGTAATTCAACAGCGCCTGCAAGTTTAGAAATTGCAAAACTATTGTCTTTGTTTAAGCTTTTAAAATACCCGTCTTGATACCAATGAACTTGTACAGCATGTACCTTCTCTTGTGGAATGTTGAGATAGTAAGCAAAAGGCTGTATGGCATCTTCAAATCCACCACTTAATATCCAGACATCTACGTTATTCTTATGTAGTGCTCTAATGAGTTCAGGTATGCCATTGGAAAAAGCGCTGGGGCAATGGTTTCTCGCAAAATTTTGAATATCATTGCGGTGAGGCAGGACAATTTCCATGCGTTGGGTTAAAGACTCAAAAAATCCCAGTTCACCATTCATGCCTTTTTCAGTGATATCTGAAATTTGTGTCACTTTTTCAGGAGCATCCTCAAGCTTATTGGCTAAGATCACTTCCAGAGATTCATCCTGAATCAGGGTTGAGTCAAAGTCAAAAATGACGGTTGCTTTGGGTGAAAGAGTTTCTGTGCTCATGTTTTACGTTGGTTTTGTCCCTTGTTTTAAATAGGCAGATATTTCTGCTAGGCTAAATTTTGCTTCATTATTCTGCTCTAGTTTTAGCTGGGATTTTTCTGGTTTGCAAGCGTGACCATACATTATATGATAAGAACTGGGTATTTTTCCGTCTTTTTGTTGAAAAAGTACCCTCCATTGGTGCTCAAAGGCTTGCCAACGCTGTTTCCCTGTTAGAGTGGTGCGCATATTTTTCAATGATAAAGGCTCATTAAAATGTTGTATATCTTTGATTGCGTTGTGAACTGAGCTGTATTCAAGGGTAATTTCCTCACAGTCTAAAACCGTATCATTGAAAAGAGAATGCTGCAGAATATTTGACATGTCTTTGGCAGATATAAAGGGGTTGTGATGGCAGTATTGATCAATGTGTTCCCAGCTGGCTCTAAATTCCTTTAAAGACTCTTCAGCAAGCATGGAAAAAAGTAATATGCCATTGGGCTTCAATATTTCAAACAGTGCTTTGAGTAGGTCGTAAATATTTTTAGCGCCCTGGAGTGAAAAGTTTGCAATGATAAGATCAAAGCTGTGTGCAGGGTAAGGCAATGGTGCATTGAAGTCAGTACAAGTGAGCTCTTGTTTTTTGAAAGGTAAATTTCTAGCAACATGCGCAAGTGTTTTGGCGTTGATATCCATTCCTTTGATATTGCTTTTTGGAAATCGTTGCTGCAGGAGGGACAAACCAAAACCTGCACCACACCCTAAATCAAGGATAGACTCAGGTTCGATATGAATAAAGTCTAGTTTTTCTAACAAGCGCTCATTTATCTCAGATTCTATAAATGAAGGGGATGTCGTTGCTCGAAAGCTTTGTTGGTAACGATTATAATCTATCATAGGGTAAAAATAGTATATCAATGAGATGAGTATTGTAGGAAATTTTTACGCTTTTACAAAGCAATTACTGGTTGGAAGTAGTTATGGCTTTGTTCCACTAAAGTGCATGGTTTTGCACCAGCGTAAATGGAAATAAAATGGTGAGTCATAATTACAATGGAAAAGGACTCTTTCCACTTTCCTGTTGGTATGGAAAGAGCCAAAATGAAGTCATTACTTACAATACTAATTCACACTTATTACGATGCAATGTTTCATAATCATAAATTTATGACCCTTTCATTATTACGGCCTGTATTTCTCCAATTTTCCAAGCCGATAAAGTGAGGTCCGAGCTAGTTTATAAAAAAATAAAACTTTGATTTAGATTAAATTGCCCTGAATGAACTATAACTAAAGGATAGTGTACAAGAATAATGATAGGGTTGATTTTCATGACTGTGTCTGTGGAGGAAAAAACAAAACATTGGTTATCAGAACGGTTGCCAAAATCGATGGTGTTTTCGGTATTGTTTGTCTGTTTGCTTCCTTGGGTATTAATACTTGCAGGGGTTGATTTTGGTAGTCATGATGCATTGTCAGGTGCATTTATTCATACTATCCTTGAGTGGTCCGCTTTTTGTGTGGCAGTGATGACGGTGGTACTTGCTTTTGTGCATTATCAAATGATGAAAGATATTGCCATTCCGATTATTTGTGTGGCGTTGTTCTTTTCAGGCATGATGGATGCATTTAGCGTTTTGGCAGCAGATCGTCTTATTTTCAATGCAGATAACCCAGAACTCATTTCAACAATTTGGTCAACAGGACGAATATTTAATGCCTTCATTATGACCTTTAGTGTTTTTTTTGTGATGCATCGTGGATGGCGTCATCAACGATTATCAGAGCAAACACTGGTGTTGTTGCTGGTGGCAGCGGCAGTGACGGCTTTTGCATTAACTTATTATGTTTATAGCTTAGGTGTTGCTTTTAATGTGGTGGATGACGGTGGTTTTATTGTACATCCTTATGATGCAACCGCATTGGTGTTATATCTGGTGTGCTTAACTTTTTTATATCCTTGGTTGTATAAAATTCATCGAAGCTCATTTACCTATGCCTTAATTTTAATGGCATTTGTTCAAATTATGGCTGAGAGCTATATGGTTTTTGGATCTGACACGGTATTTGACGGTTATTTTAATATTGCGCAGTTTATAAAAATTATTGCTTATATCGTGCCTTTTGTTGCATTGGTCTTGGATTATGTGGGGATACACAAAAGTGAAAAATTGCATCGATTATTTATTTCTCAACAAGCTTATGTCCTAGAAGAAAGCAATCGAGAGTTAGATGAGTTTGCTTATATTGCCTCTCATGATTTACGTGAACCTTTAAGAGGCGTACAAAGCTACGCGCAATTTCTTCAAGAAGACTATGATGATAAGCTCGATGATGAAGGGCGTAAAATGTTGGCATCATTGGTGCGTTTGGGAGAGAGAATGCAAATGTTGATAGATGATCTATTGACGTATTCTCGAGTAGGACGTGTGGCGCTGGCGACACAAAAATGTGACCTTAATAAAGTAGTGGAGAGTGTTTTAGAGTTGTTGAGTGCCCGTTTGAAGATGGACAATATTGAGATACGGTTTGATCACGACTTACCAACGGTGGTTTGTGATAAAACGCGAATTCATGAAGTCTTTATGAATTTTATTTCTAATTCAATTAAATATAATGATAAAACACAGCGTTGGATTGAGATAGGTTGTCGGAAAATGAAGTTAGAAGATGAAAATATTGGGATGCGTGAAGTGACTGCATTGTATATTTCAGACAATGGTATTGGCATCCCTGAAAAGCACCAAGAAAAAATTTTTGGGATATTTAAACGCTTACATGCAAAAGATAAATTTGGGGGTGGAACCGGTTCAGGGTTAACCATCGCAAAGAAAATTATTGAACGCCACAATGGGCGTGTATGGGTATCTTCTAAAGAAGACGAAGGGTCAACCTTTTATTTTATATTAGGGGAGGCGAGCATTGATAGATGAGCATTTAATTTTAATTGTGGAAGATAATGATGATGATTACAGTATTACCATTCGAGCATTAAGGAAGTCAGGCATAAAGGTCATGATTAAACGGTGTGAAGATGGTGATATTGCTTTGGACTATCTCTATCACAGAGGTGCATTTGAGTGCTCTAAGACAGCTCCTAGACCGGATATTATTTTATTGGATTTGAATTTACCAGGCACTGATGGGAAGGAGGTTTTATCGATTTTGAAAGCGGATGAGAGGTTGATGGATATTCCTGTGATTGTGATGACCACTTCAAGTGATTCGATGGATATTGAAAAATGTTATCATTATGGTGCGAATAGCTATGTTCAAAAACCCATAGGGTTTGATAATTATATGGTTGCCATCGAACAGATAAAATTATTTTGGCTAGAAGTTGCTTTGACGCCCAAAGGGGGGCAGTACAATGACAAAAATTAAAATTTTGTTAATTGATGATAATGAGGATGATCGTATTTTGTATCAACGTTTATTGTCCCGAGTGGATGGTGTTGGTTATCATGTGACTGAAATTTCAGAGGCGAATGATGCATGGGAAATTTGTCAGCAAGATCGACCAGATTGCATAATTTTGGATTATGAAATGCCAGGGATGAATGGTATGGAGTTTTTAGGGCAACTAAAGCAACACAAGAAAATGGCAAATATTCCTCTGCTGATGTTAACTGGGCAAGGCAGTGAACAGTTAGCGGCACAAGCCATTAAATTAGGCGCTTTGGATTATTTAATTAAATCACAGATGACTTCAGATACGCTTCACCAGAGTATTGTTAAAATGATTGAGAAGGGGAGCTTATTGGTAACGGTTGATGCGCAACGAAAAGAGCTGGAGAAACTCGCAAAGAATGATTATTTAACCGGGCTTTTAAATCGTTATTCTTTTGAAGAAATACTGCTTCAAGAAATAGAAGTGGCAAGCACTCAATCGCAAAAACTTGCTATTTTATTTATCGACCTAGATGATTTCAAAAAAGTTAATGATGAGCAGGGCCATGATGCTGGAGATTTGTTACTTAAAAAGGTAGCTATTTTGTTGGAAAAAAGTATTCGTGGTTCGGACATATTGGCAAGGTTTGGTGGAGATGAATTTGCCATTTTACTAAGAGACATAGATCATCAAGATTCTGCGGGTAAAATTGCAAGTAAAATCATTGATAACATTCAGCATGGTGTGGAGCTTCATGAGAGTAAGGTAAGTGTGACCGTTAGTATTGGTGTTGCTTGCTATCCTGAAGCAGGTAGTTCCACTACGGAGCTTTTAAAACATGCAGATATTGCCATGTATCGTGCAAAACATTATGGAAAAAACTCAGCGGCTTACTACACCAATGCGTTGGGCAAGAAAGTGGCACAACAGCTAGAAATGGAAAGCAATATGCGTTCAGCGGTTGATATGGATGAACTAATATTGCTTTATCAGCCCATTTTTGAGTTACAGACGGGCCAGATTATTGGTGCTGAGTCATTGATTCGCTGGCGATATAAAGACAGAGAGTTGCTATTGCCTGAGAAGTTTTTACCGGTGGCTGAGGAAACGGGTTTGATTAATCCTATCGGTCATTGGGTATTAGAGAAAGCTTTATCGCAACATGCTCAGTGGTTGAAAGTGAATAATACCTACTCAACGATTTCAGTAAATGTTTCAGCATCGCAGGTGATGGATGATGTATTTATTGATTTGCTAGAGATGTTAATTGAACATTATAAATTGCCCCCGCATACGGTTGTGATTGAACTAACAGAAACAGTGGTGATTCATACCGCAGATGTTTCTCAGAATCTGTTACGCTTAAGTGCTATTGGAGTGAGAATTGCCATTGATGACTTTGGTACGGGATATGCTTCATTGAAGCATCTTTACTCATTACCTATTGATATGGTCAAGATTGATAAGTCTTTTGTGATGGGCTTGTTTGAGGATGAAAATGCCATAAAGATCATTCGATCTATTATCTTTATGGCGGAACAATTTGGATTGGAAGTGGTGGCAGAAGGAATTGAAACAGAGGATCAACTTAAGAAATTGAAGGAAAATAACTGTCAGTATGGACAAGGTTTCCATCTGGATCGACCCATTACGGCCGAGGTGATTGAGGAACGTTTACAGAAAAACACATAGCCCAATCCAAACTATCGATTTTTAGCCTCTGCATAGAAAAAATTTATTTTACAGGTGAAAACACCATGGTTTTCAAGGAATAAGGCATATCATGGATTTAATTTTGGCACCCATCGTGTTATCTTGTAAGGCTTGAAGTCCTGATATATTTGAGTTTTAGGACGTTCTATAAGCACTATAAGGAGTCGGTTTTGGGCGCAGATATGTCAGTCTGGGGGTTAATTGCAAATGCAGATCCTATTGTAAAAATTATCATGTTTATATTATTGCTGTGTTCTGTTTATTCATGGTCAATTATGATTCAACGTTTTATGGTCTTAAAAGAAGCGAAACGGGCGTTGAGTTCTTTTCAAAGTGATTTCTGGTCAGGTATAGACATGTCTAAACTTTATACTTCTGTAAGCGCGAAACCAGATGAACTATCAGGTATTGCACATTTATTTCATAATGGCTTTAAGGAATTTGTGCGCTTACGACAAAAATCAACGCTTCGAGGTGAGGCGTTAATGGATGGTGTAGAGCGTGCGATGCGGGTTTCAATGACCAAAGAAACAGAGCAGCTGGAAAAGCAGTTAACTATGTTGGGCACCATTGGAGCTGTCGCACCGTATATTGGCTTGCTCGGCACAGTGTGGGGCATTATGGCTTCCTTTACCGTGCTGGGAGGCGTGGAGCAAGCCACACTTTCGATGGTAGCGCCACATATTGCGGAAGCACTGATTGCAACGGCCTTAGGGTTATTTGTGGCGATTCCCGCGGTGGTGGCTTATAATCGTTTAACACGCCAAGTGGATGCCACACTTTCAGAATATGAGAATTTCCATGATGAATTTTGCGGCATTTTGCACCGTGAAGCCTATAGTTAGGGTGGATAGATAAAGTGGCGCTCAGACCAAGAATAAAACGAAAACGTAAAGCAATGGTAGACATTAACGTTGTGCCTTATATTGATGTGATGTTAGTGCTATTAATTATTTTTATGATTACCACGCCGATGCTAACTCAAGGAGTGAAAGTTGATCTTCCACAGGCAACCGCCCAGAAAATCCCTCCCACTTCTGACCGACCTTTGATTATTACGGTTAATCAGTCGGGAGAATATTTTTTAAACACGCAGGATGATGCAAAAACCCCAATTTCAGCACAAAACTTAATGATTCAAGTGCGTTCAGCATTGCAAAAAGACAAGACAAAGCAAGTGTATGTCAAGGGCGATAAAAATGCGAATTATGGGCAAGTTGTGAGTGCCATGGTGCTGTTGCAAAAATCAGGTGTGGACAATGTGGGGTTAGTGACTGATGACGCAACGTCGAAGGGCTAAAGCAGAAACCTTTCGTAAAGCGAAGATGCTTCAACGCTGGGCGAGTCGTGGTATTGTATACTTGAATGCAAATCGACAAAGAAAATCCCTAGCATGGTCGATTGGACTGCATTTATTGCTGGTGTTTTTAATCATAATATTTACCACCATTGTGGTGGTGGAAAGGAAAAGTACGACAGTGGTGCAAGTGGCAGCATCCTCACAACCCATTGTGCAAGCTCAAATGATTTCTAACCATGCGTTGAGTCAACGATTTGAGCCACCACAGCCTACCGTTGTGAAGCCTCAGGTAAACCCAGATCAAGCACGAAAAGAAACTCAGGAGCTTTTAGCCGCAAAAAAACGGCTTGAGATGGCAAAAATAAAGCAACGTATATTGGAAAAGAAAAGAGCCTTAGAGCAAAAACAAAAAGCGATGCAAGCGAAAAAACAGGCAGAAGCCAAGGCCCAAGCCCAAGCAAAAAAAGCCGCAGTGGCTAAAAAGTTGGCAAATGAAAAGGCCTTGGAAAAGCAAAAACAAGCGGATAAAAAGCGAGAAGCTGAGATTGCAGATCGCTTAAAGAAACTTGCATTATCCAGCTTGAATAACACAGTGAGTGACCATACAGCAGTGCAAGCCTCAAACGCTCGAAAAACAAAAATACAAAATGAAATAGATCAATATACAGTTGCCATTCGTCAAAAAATATTTGGCAATTGGAATAACGCTTTTGAAGGAAGCGCAGTTGTTCATTTATTATTGGATCAAAGTGGTAATATAAGGTCGCTAAGTATTGTACAATCTAGTGGCAATGCGCAGTTTGACAGGCAGTTAAAATTAGCGGTTAGACAGTCATCGCCGTTACCACTGCCTACGAGCCAAGATGCAAGAGCCAAAATGTTAGATTTAGAATTAGAGTTTCATAGCTAAGGAGAGATGATGTTGAAAAAATGCATAAAATATATGGTGATATGGACTTTCTTAGTCAGTTCCTTTAGTTTTGCCAGTCTAAGAATCGAAATTAATCAAGGCATGAATAAACCCTTTCCCATTGCCGTTGTGCCTTTCTCGGGTGCCAGTGTTGAATCAAAACTAATTTCTGTGGTTTCGAGAGACCTTATGAATTCGGGTCGTTTTCAAGTCGCATCACGAAACCAATTACCCCAACAACCCAGTCAGCCCGCACAAATAAATTGGAATATGTGGTCTTCTCTCGGCACTGAATATATGCTGGTGGGGTCCGTGGTCCCAACAGCCCCGAATTCTGGGAAATATAATGTGACCTTTCAATTGGTGAGCCAACTTGGAAATCAAGCTTTGACTGGGCGTGTTTTTAAGAATGTGTCATCACAACAATTTGTGGCATTGGGGCATACTATTGCAGATTATATTTACCAAACCATTACAGGGCAACGGGGTTACTTTACCACCAAACTTGCCTATATTGATGTGAGCCATCCTTACGATTTACGCCGTGCGCAATATAGTCTGATTGTGTCCGATTATGATGGGCAAAACCCACAGGTTTTATTGCGCCAAAAGCGTAACCCTCTAGCATCTCCTGTATGGTCTGCAGATGGCTCTAAGTTGGCGTATGTAAGCTATGTAAACGGTCGTATGGCAGTTTATACTATTGAGCTTAGAACGGGAAAACGCACCTTAGTAGCAAATTATCCAGGGATTAATAGTTCCCCCGCCTTTGATCCTGTTTCAAAAATATTGGCAGTAGCGCTTTCTAAGGCTAAAAATTCTGCCACAACACAACTATATCTCACAAAGCCAAAAGCCAATGGTATTGTGAAGCAGTTGACCTATTCAGGTACCAATACTTCCCCTGCTTTTTCACCGAGCGGTAAAAGTGTGGCATTTACCTCAACTCGTGGTGGGCAACCACAAATTTATATGATGAGAATTAATGACTTAAGCGCCAAAAGATTGACCTTTAGCGGGACTCAGAATTTTGATCCAAAATTCACTCCAGATGGCAAATATATTATTTTTATGCATCAAGCAACCCGTGGTGGTTCCATTGAAATCGCCAAGCTTAATTTACAAACAAATAAAATTACAACATTAACCAAGGGGCCTGTAGATAAATCACCCAGTATTGCCCCTAATGGCAATATGATTATTTATACAAAGACCCATTCAAATGGCAGTTTAGGGTTAGCCATGGTTTCTTTAGATGGCAGTATCCACATTAATTTACCAGCAGTAGGGAGTGCAGTGAATATTCAGTCACCTGCGTGGTCTCCTTTTTTAGGCTAACGGTAGATACAGGTAGGCAGAAATAGTCTAGGATAAAACAAATAAGTTGTAATAAAAAAATAAAGGTAATCGCATGAATGTGAAAGTAACAAAGAGATCAAAAAAAATATTAGCAAGCTTAAGTTTTGCTTCCGTATTGGTGTTGGCGGGGTGTGCGCAATCTCCAGCACCTATTATTGATGCTAACGGTGCATTTGGACCTTCTTCTGGCAACGCAGGTGGTGTCGATATGGGCTCAGGGTTTAGTAGCCAAGAAATTGCACAGATGGTGAATAACTCTGATCAATATAGTTCAGAGCAAAAACAAAAAATTTCCAATGATATTGCACAAGTCATGCAAAGTGATAATGGCAAAGGCAACACCCTATATTTTGGCTTTAATCAATATACACTTTCTTCAGACGCAAAACAAAAAGCAGATGCGGTCGCAAAAATATTGATAAAATTCCCAAATCAAACCATACAGGTGGCTGGCAATGCAGATTCTATCGGCAGCGATAACTATAACTTTAGTTTAGGACAAAAACGTGCCACGGCAGTGGATGACTATCTCCGTGCCCAAGGCGTCTCACCAAGTCAAGTTTGTACCGTGAGTTACGGTAGTACACGTTCAGTAGTGGATGCAGCAACCATGGCGAATTCAAAATGTGAACTTGTCGCGGGGAAGCCAACGGCTACCTATGCTTGTAAACAGGCTTATCAGACTGATAGACGTTCAGTGGTAGTTTTTGGTGGTAGCTGCTCTGGTGCCATGTAACTCAAGGGGATTTTGATGCGTTTCAAAAAATATGTTGCGGTGGGATTTCTTATCGTGAGTCTGCCTTTGGCTGCTTTTTCATACGGCTCACAAGATCAAGTCACCCAGCTTGAAACACAGGTGAGAAAACTCAACAACCAAGTGCAATATTTGATTAATCAAGCACAACAAAAATCAGGTAATAACTTGGCAGATACGGTTTCTGACTTACGGGGACAAGTGGAGGTGAATCGCCATCAAATTTCACAAATGCAAAAAAACTTTGATGCAAAGTTAGTGGGATTAGATAAAAAAGCAAATGCCTTGCAAGTGTCTAACAAAACTCAGACACCATCGGGAACAAAGGGCACGATGGATCAAAAAAGCGAAGTGTTATTCCAAAAAGGGGTGGCGGCTTTATCTGCGAAAAAATATTCAGAAGCCTCTGAAATATTTAGACGCTATCAATCAAACTACCCTGTGGGCAACCATGCCTCAGAGTCTATGTTTTTAAGGGCGCAAATTGCTTTAGCGGTTGGGAATCCAAAACTTGCCAAAGAGCGTTTTAGTGCATTGTTAGCCATTTATCCAAGAAGTGCAAAAGCAGCCGATACTTATCTTAATCTAGGTATTATTGCAAAGGCTATGGGTGAACAAAGTGCTGCCAAAAAATATTTTAATAAGGTTCTGAACAGTTATCCAAAGAGCTCAGCTGCAGCCAAAATTAGTGCGCAATCATAAGATATTATATTGTTGATAAGTTTTAATATAATTACTCTTCATGCTCTAGAGAACCTAACTCGAGATGCTCATCATCAGCTTTGATTCGAATATACATAAATATGCCAATTGCTTTAAAAATAAGATAGGTCATACACATAGAAAATAATGCTATAGCAATAACACCTACTACTTGAGCGCCTAATATATCAAAATTGCCCGTAATGACACCACTTTCTATAGAAGGGTTGACCTCTGATAAGCAAAAAACACCGGTTAACAATGAGCCGACAATTGCGGCAATTCCATGGGAAACAAAAACATCTAAGGTATCGTCTATTTTTCCTGCCCATAGTGCCCTGTATTCTAAAGCAAAAAAGCAGATAAAAGCAGCAGCGGCACCAATATACAAACTAGATATATGTGTCACATAGCCACATGCTGGCGTGATTGCAACTAGCCCAATCACGGATGAAACAGCAATACCAATGACGGAGATATTTTTACCCATAAGAATGCTTAATACTACCCACATTAGTATGGCAGATGATGCGCCTAAGGCAGTGTTTACAAAGGCAGTAATGGCAATCATATTCATCCCTAAAGCGGATCCTGAATTAAACCCAAACCAACCGTACCACAGAATACTTGCGCCGAGAATCACAAAGGGAGTATGCTGCAGTTTGGTGTTTTTTTGTTGATTTTTTCGTGGTTTCATCATTATGGCAGCAACCAGTGCGGAGCATCCAGCGGTTAAATGAACCACCATCCCACCTGCAAAATCGATTACACCTAAGCTTTTGAGCCAACCTAAATCTGACCAAACCCAATGTGCGACGGTGCTGTAAACCAATATTGACCAGATCACTACAAAAACCATATACGCATTAAACCGGATTCGCTCTACCACAGCACCAGATATTAAGGCTGGAGAGATGCAGGCAAACATCATTTGAAAAACCATGTAGACATAGTCTGGAATATCTCCATCATGAAATGAGCGGCTTAAATTAATTAATCCAAATTCATCAAAATTTCCTATCCAAGGAGATTCTCCAGAGAAGGCTAATGAGTATCCTAAAATTACCCAAGTTATGGGAATCAATGCTAAGCATATAAAGCTCATATTAATAGTGTTGATTACATTTCGCTGCGAGACAGGGAGAGGCGAAGCCGAGGTCGAGTAGTCCTCAGAAGGGCTGCCTTTCGGCTCCATTGAGAGATTGTGCGTAGCGCTTCGACCTTTGGAAGCTGGAAGGTATTTCCCAGCCCGTAGAGCCATATACGCAGTACTGGCTTTCAAAAACGAGACTGTAGGCTTGTTTTTTGGAAGATCGGTACGGAGGTGGGCGTCTGAGGCAAAACCATCTGCGAGGGTAGTGATTCGATTTTGGCAGGAGCCAAAATCTTCTATGAACGACCGAGCAACACGCCTTGAACTGACTAAGCCGGCATAAAAAAAAGCTAACCCACATACCATAAATAAGACTAATGATGCTGAAAAAAGCACCCAGGCTACGTCCACCAAATGCATGTGTTTTCCCCTATATAACCATGAAATGAATATTGTAAAGCCTAGTATATTATTTCAAATACGGGTAATTCATTTTAAAATTGACTTAGCGATTGCTTATGCGAGTTGGGGAGCCATTGGGATTGTTGGAACAGCATTAGGTGGTATGTGGTTTTACAAGCAAAAGTTAAATGCTGTGGGTTGGTTGGGGATTGTGGTAGTATGTATTGCTATCGTGGTGGTGAAGACAGGTTGATAAGTGCTTAATCTTGATAATATAACGCATAAGCAATTTCTAAAAAAATATTGGCAAAAAAAGCCACTATTAATTAAACAAGGGTTCCCTAATTTTCAGAATATTATTGAACCAGATGAACTGGCTGGTTTAGCACTTGAAGAGGATTTTGAAAGCCGTATGGTAATCGGTCATATGGGTGATAAAGGAAACTGGCAGCTCAAAACAGGCCCTTTTCGGGAAGAGGATTTTGCCTCATTACCAAAAGAAAATTGGACATTATTGGTTAATGGTGTGGATCGGCTTATTCCAGAAGTGGGGAACTTATTGAATCATTTTAATTTCTTACCACAATGGCGTGTGGATGATGTGATGATTAGCTATGCGCCCATAGGGGGCAGCGTTGGACCGCATTTTGATGTCTATGATGTTTTTTTATTGCAAGGAAAAGGTCGGCGAAAATGGACATTGACGACGAAAGGTTGTCATGAAGAAAATTATGAACAGAATATCCCTTTACGCTTGATGAAAAAATTTGAAGTTGAGCAAATGTTTATCTTAGACGAAGGGGATGTACTGTATATTCCACCTTATGTTGGGCATCATGGTGTGGCATTGACTGATGATTGTATGACTTATTCGTTTGGTTATCGAGGGTATGCCACAAGGGAGCTTTGGGATAGTTTTGGTGAGCATATTGCTGAGAAAGAGGTTAAAAATTATTACCAAGACCCTGATTGGTCAGATTTACACGGCACAGGAGAAATAACGGAAGCTTCAATTGCACAAGCTCGCATAGCATTGAAAAAATTAATAGATGATCCTGAATTATTTGGACAATGGTTTGGGAGTTTTGTGACAGAATTAGATCAGTCTGCACAGGCTCAATATGGAATGTCGGAGGGTGATGAGAGGTTGGATAAAGTTTCATTTTTTGCAGAACTGGAAATGGTTGCTTGCCTTGAACGTAGTGCCGTATGTCGTTTTGCCTATGGGAAGGACGTTGATGGGATATACGCTTTATTTATAAATGGTGATAAACAAAATGTGGAAGGTATTAGTGCGAATTTGATTCAGTTTATTTGTGATGAAAGGGGATTTTATAGTGATAAAATTATGGCATTATGTCATTCTGTGGAAGATAAAGACTTTATATTTGCCTTATATCAAGAGCTGATGATTGATTTTGCAGAAATTGAACGAGCTTAAACCGATTTTTTTTGCTGACACAGCTTAGCCAACTGAGGCAACTTACGTTTACATTGTTTTACATAGGGGTTTTTTTCATCCCATGCATAGCCTGCTAAAATAGAACTGATTTTTTCTGTGACATTCTTATTTTGGTTACTTGAAAAAATAATATCTTGAAAGCTGTGGTCGTACCAAGCTTCGACATAGCAACGAAACGTATTGACCCCAAATTGTAATGGTACTTGATACTCTTCCTTCCAATTCACCTCATGCCCTTGAAGCTGTCGATCAAGTACCTTTGCAGCAAGGCTTGCTGATTTTAATGCAATAGTCACCCCTGATGAAAAAACTGGATCAAGAAACTCACCGGCATTGCCAAGTAGGGCAAAGTGTTTGCCATAGAGTGCTTTGACATTGCTAGAGTACCCTGTGATTTGATTCACTGGAGTATCCCATTTAGCTTTGGTAAGGCGTTTTTGTAATCCAGGTGCTTCATTCACAATGCTTTTTAATAATGCCTCAGGGGTCTGTTGACGTTTGGCGAAAAAATCAGGCTCTCCCACAACGCCAATAGAGCATCGACCATTGCTAAAAGGAATGAGCCAATACCAAACATCTCGGTATTTTGGATGAACGGTAATAATAATTTTATTACGATCAAAAAGGCCTGCATCAATATTATCTTCAATATGGGTAAAATTAGACTGTCGGATAGGAAAATCAGAAGGTATCTCAAGATCAAGGAGTCGAGGCAATACCCGCCCAAATCCACTGGCATCTAGGACAAACTGACAGCGATAAGTAACCGTGCTACCATCTGATTTTTGACTCTGAAGTATTGGGTGTTCACCTTCAAAATCAACGGTAGTAATGCTTTCTTGATAATGGATCTCAACACCCTGTGCTTCAGCACGATCAGCAAGAATTTTATCGAAACGATCTCGTTGCACTTGAAAGGTCGTGCCCCAACCAGAGGTAAATTTTTCTTCAAAATTAAAAAAGGTATGCTGGTCACCATACTCAAAAATCGCACCATTTTTATATTGAAATCCAGCCGCCTGTACCGCATCTAGCATCTTGGCTTCTTCTAAAAAAGTCATACATTGTGGTAATAAGCTTTCGCCAATGGAAAAACGTGGGAATTGGGCGCGTTCTAAAATGAGAACTTTGTAGCCTTTTTGTGCTAGGAGCGCGCCTGAGACTGCGCCAGAGGGTCCGGCACCAATAATAATAACATCTGCATTCAGTGACATAGTGAATAGGTTTTAGCTGTTTTGTTGTATAGCCTATCAGGTTAGCGATATTTGGGTATTGAAATCATGTCATATATCGCATTTGTGGCACGCACCAAACC
>CAUZSH010000005.1:0-42257 GCA_963582935.1 Gammaproteobacteria bacterium | reverse complement strand
AGATGACTTATCATGTGTTTTAGCAGACAAAATAACCTGTAAAATCTGTTTAACTTGCCACAAATTAGCGGATTGGCGAGTGAAGGCAGTTCTTGAACTGAGTCCGGGGAAGTAGTGCTTCCAATGTTGAGTGAAATATTGCCAGATATGTTTGTCGGCATCAAAGCCTAAAAACCCCCCTATCAGCTCCATTGTAATGACCTCTTCATCATCTAGAGATGGTGTAAATCCCCTTGACCTTAACTTATTGTGTGATTTTGGATAACATTGTGTAACTTTGCAGTATACAAAAATGATATAATCTTAAATTGACATAGGTGTGTTATCGGCTTTTTTTGTGAGAAATTAACGCTATATCAATTACCTATGTCTATCAATATACGATTATAAAATAATTTTAACTATATTTTAAAGTTGCACACGGGGTTAGTATTACTAACTCAAATGATGCAAAAACCAGACTAGGAAATACGGTTCAATTTTATTTTGGGGATCAAAAGCATCCTACCGTAATCAAAAATTTTGGTAAGGTTGCTACCAGCAACCGCACCAGTGCTTTTTGGAAATCCGATAGCGATGCTTGCCGTTGGGCATTTTTAGCTTCACTGAAATCTTTACGAGATGAAGCAACAGCACTGGGAGTCAATGCCGTCATTAATATCAAATCAAATGTGAAAGATGTTGAAAGCACCAGTCAAATTAATTATCGCTGTGCTGTTGGATTTTTAATGGCGAATACCGTTTTAACTGGCGAAGCGGTTAAAATTTAGCTATTACTCTTTTCTTTTGACACAAAAAGATAGGTATCCGCAGGGAGTTTCTGTCACTGCGTTGACCCCATATCCTTTAAGGTTTTCACAAGCGTAAGCTTGCCCCACCAGTGTCACATTTTTATTACCTGCCACAAACAGCGCAGAATCATTGGCATTAAATGCTTCGATATACACATAGTTTGCATGGATATGAGCCGCTTGGTTTTTTAAACTATTACGGGCGCCAAGAGCTAGGTCCATATTGGAGGTAAACATACCTGTAAACCAATTGCCTTGCGAACCATAGACTTCACCCACATAGCGGCAACTCTTGGGTGGTTTTTTCTGGGTTAGGTAAACATTATGTGCTTTTATATTTACAGTTTTATTAGCGGGTATAACGGTACAACCCGTTATAAAAAAAGAAACGAATGCGATAATTAAGAGAGGTTGTTTCATCATTTCACTACCTCCTTCTTGATCTCAGCAGGCATTTCTAAGCTTGCTTCATTGTTATGCAGGCAAAGTGAAAAGTAACCACAATTTTTTTGAATGATTCTATTTTCTGTATTAGGTTTCTCACAATGATAAGCTTCAGCGCTGATCGCGGTAAAACTATCTCCAGTCATAAAGGCTGGCCCAACAATTGGCATTGGGTTTGTATAAACATAATTTGCGCCATGCTTAGCAGCTTGGTTTTTAAGATTATTTCTAGCCCCCATAATCAGGTAAGCATTAGAGGTAAAAATCCCCGTAAACCAATTTCCTTGGCTACCATGAATTTCACCAATATACTTGCAATGCATATCAGGTGGGATATTGGTCACTCGGATATTTCGATTATTAGGATTATCTAAGCGATCAGCAGGAATAAAGGTACAGCCTGAGAGTAGAGTAAACACGGAAGCATACACTAATATTATTTTCACTATTGAGCTCCTCCATATTTTTTGAAATCTTATCATCGAATGGTGACGATCATTGATTTTTTTCAAAGGCAATCTTAACACCCTGTAAAAGCAAATCAGGCGCGATGATGTCAAATAGTTGGTCCTCTGAAAAAATTTGTGCAAAGCCCCCTGTTGCAATAACAGTCGTGTTTTCAGCCAGCCAGCCAAGTTCCTGGATCGTGCCATTAATGATTTCTCTTAACGCACCACGCGTGCCATAATATAGCCCAGCTTGGATGCAGTGAGGTGTACTTTTACCGATAAAATGATCTACTTTGGCAATATTGACTGCGGGAAGTTGCGAGGTCCCACTATTCAAGGCATGGATAGAAGACTTCATGCCAGCAACAATTACCGCACCAAGAAATTCTCCTTTAGCAGTAATGGGGTTTACCACGGTGGCTGTGCCCATATCAATGATAATTAAATTTCGGTTTGGGAATTGATGAATGCCCGCAATAGCGCCCGCAATCATATCTGCACCAATTTCTTGAGGGTGTGGGTACTTGATCTTAAGCCCAGTCTTAACGCCTGCTTGCAAGATAAAAGGCTCCGTATGTAGGTATTTGATAATTGCGGCACGTAAAGAGTAGTTGATGGAAGGCACAACAGAGCCAATGGCAACATGCTTAATATCATCAGGATTGTAATCATTTTCTTTGATGACTTGGCGTAAAAAAACCCCAATTTGATCGGAAGTGACTGCTATTGAATCAGTGGCATAACGAAATTGCATGATACATTTATCTAAATGAAATAATCCACCATGAATATGTGAATTTCCGACATCAAGACAAAGCAACATGGCATTCTCCTTATAGGTTTTAATCGTAATCGCCTGTTAATTAGAAGAAATATATTTCTCTCTTCGCACACTCTTACTATCAAACCCAGCTGTCGTTAAGTTTGCAAAAGCATCGTCAATCATATCAGGGTTACCACAGAGATAAATAACATCTTCACCTGGAATGAGGGCTAAGTCATCAAATTGATTTTGTACATAGCCTTTAACCTCATGTTTTTTAAGTGGTTGTTCTTCACGACTTAAGCAGGCTTTAAATGAGATATGGTCATAGTTGTTGGCATATTCAATAAAGTCGTCAGCATATAGGGCATCTTGGCGATATTGCACACCTAATAAAATCTCCACTTGAAGCGAAGATTGTTCTGCCAGCGCAGGTAGCATGGCGCGATATGGGGCAATGCCAGTACCGGTTCCCACAAGAATCACTCGTTGAATCTCTTCTTCTTTTAAAATTAAGCGACCAGCAGGACCCATGACATTAAATTTGTCGCCTTTTTCAGCATTAAATAAATGCTCAGAAGCAATCCCACCCTTAATATAAGAAATCGCAATATCAATACTGTCCACAGATTTATCCATAGTGGCAATACTGTAACTGCGCCTTTTAGGTTTGCCACTGTTAGCTTTGTCACTTTTGGGCTCAAACATAAAGGTGACAAATTGTCCTGCAATATAATCTAGTTCGAGGTTGTCTGCACGCTTGAATGATAGGTGCATGGTGTTCGGGGAAATCATTTTCTTATCGAGGAGTTCAAGTTCAAATCTTTGGATTGCCATTTGTTAGATTCTCAAATTTTGTTTATGCAATTTATGATCTATATTATACATAGTCCAGTTTAGAATGCCGAATTTATATTGGATAAAGTCATTCTTGATTGAAATCATTTTTTTGACTATCTTTTATATATGATGAATCCAACACACACCAAAGGATTAATTCCCAATTCATTATAGTTTATAGCTCAGCGATCAGGCTGGTTTATGAGATAAATAAGGAGCTTCTATGAAAAAATATTTGATTAGTTTATGTATATTCAGTGCGATCGTTGGCTCGCAGATATGGGCAGAAAATATGGTGAGCCAGAAAGACCAAAGCAACAAAGCACCTGCTGCGCAACAACAGGATAAACCAATGGTTGTCTCAGGCAAAAAAACCACGATCAATATTAAACTACCCGCAAATGCGACGACAGGTTATCAATGGTATTTAACACAATATGATGAGGGCTTAATTCGACCAAAGTCCTATGAGTATAAAGTAAGTGAGAGTAAGAAAAAATTAGTAGGTGCTGGCGGTGTTGCAGTTTTTAAAATGCAAGTCTCAAAGAGATTTAAAAGCGTGCCTCAGATGCAAACCATCAGTTTTAGCTATGCAAGGCCCTGGGATTTATCGGATATAGCTCGGACAAAAGTGATTACCATTCTTTCAACAGGGCGTTAACAAGGGTCTATTTTTTAGTAAGGCTATTTTTATCGGTTGTATAAAATCGTTTAACAAAACGGGTATCAACAGAGGCGTCGATGTCAGATAGCTTCCCATTCACAAAATTCAGCTCTAATGAGTGTTTATCTTTTCCAGCCATTGATTTATATCCAACTTCAGTTTTCATGTATTTTTTCTTTTGTTTGTGCGCAATAAATCCTGAATTTCCGCAAGCCTTTAATGCCGTGTCTTTATCCATCCCAATGGTTAAAGGTACACCATTGCAACTGACAGAAACACTAAAATCGCTTTTAGCGTCTTAAGCATTGGCAATTCCGAATGTGAGAGAGGTTATGGCAATGGCTAAAATAATGTTCTTCTTGGTCATAGTATTTTCCTCGGTTGTTAGGCGGTTAATTTAGCAGTCGTGAGGTTAAGTATAGTTGGTCATCATAAAAATGTGTGATTGTTTTAATGCCCGATTTCTTCCAGTGATTTTCCTTTTGTTTCAGGCACAAATTTAATGACTATAAATAAATAGAAGACACAAATAACCAGAGAAAACAAAAATACGCCTTGATAGCCTATAGTATGCGCAAAGCTTAAAAATACGGAGGCATAAGCACCTGAAGCAAACAGTAATGTTGCTAAAGCGATAGACATACCAATGCTACGAATTGGATTGGGTAATAGTTCAGAAAGTAATAGCCAAATCATAGTGCCAGGCCCAATCGCAAAGCAGACCGCAAAGAAGATGATCCCACCGAGCACCAGGTAAGCGGTAGAATCAGAGGCAGTCAATAAAGTCGCGACGATAGTTAGATATAATGAAGCTAGAATTAAGCCGATCAAACCTATTTTGAGCAATAACTTACGCCCAACTTTATCCACAAGCAATACGGAAATGAGGGTCACGAGAAAATTAGCTGCTGTAATAATAACCGTGCCCAAAACCGCAATATTGTCAGAGTGTAGGCCCACATCTTTTAGGATAATGGCCGAAAATCCAATATAGACATTAATGCCGGTTAATTGATTTAAACAACCAATGAGAGTGACCAGTAAGACGGCAAGTAACATTTTCTTCTGTTTAAGAAGCGCGTAGCCACTGGTTTGAGTTGTTTGTTTGAAAGAATGCAAGATTTGATTAAATTCATGGTCGGCCTCGGCATCAGGGCGCGTTAGAGCCAACACGCTTTTAGCTTTTTCTATTTTCCCTCGCATCACTAACCAGCGGGGAGTGTGTGGGATAAAAAATGTGCCGATAAATAGGATTATGGCAGGGATGACTCCAATTAAAAACATGAGTCTCCAATGATCTCCAGCCACTAAAAATAATGAGATAAGTGCGGCTAAAACAATACCACCATTTAAGAAAAATTGAACCGTGGATGTGCCAGATCCTCGAAGCTGGCTAGGCATGCTTTCCACGAGATATAAAGGGGTGACCAGTGTGATAAATCCCACACCAATGCCTTGCAATAGGCGACCAATAAATACCAGCCAGAAGCCACTTGCCATTGCCGCAAGCACTAAACCTGCAATAATCAGTACAGCCCCAATCTGTAAGACAAATCTGCGACTATATTTATCAGCCATTTCGCCTGCAAACAGCACCGATATGGCACCACCAAAAAAAACAGCACCAACAATAAAAGAAAGTTGGTCTCGGCTAAGAGCAATTTCTTTTTGAATAGACACCATTGCACCAGAAATAATACCAATCTCATAACCGTGTAAGAGGCCCCCCAGTGCTGGGATACAAATTAGAACCCAAAGAATTGATTTATTAATTGCAAAATATCCTTATTTTGTCGATGTGGTTAGGCTTTTTCTGTCAGCTTTGCTAGCGTTTTAAGCACGATTGATTCTGTTGAATGCATATTTTCACCCGCATTATACAGTGTTTGGGCAACCTTGTCATACTCGCATGTAACACCCTGTTGTTCAAGTAAATATAGGACATAGCGTGTGGCTCTGTCGATCAGTTTATTGTTGCTTGGAAAAACATGTGTCATGATATTGCTTTGGAATTTTCCCAATAATGCCATCACAAGGGTAGAATGCAGGTTTAAGATGCATTTAAGCAATACTTGTGTGGATAAGGCCGAAAGCCCAGAAGTATTTATTTCTAATTGATGGGCATGATTAGAAAAATATAAATGGTCATTGTCATGGGCGATTTGAAAGAGGCTATGTACATTGGCTAAAAACATGCTTTTGCGGCGTGAAAAAGCATTCTCACTAATATCAAACCCCATTAAGCGCTCAATGCCTGTGTCTTTTTTAGAAAAATCCCATTCTAATGTTCGAGGCGGGTGCCCTAATATATTTTGCCAAGTAGTTTCAGGGTCTTTAGCATCAGCGATACTTAAAAAACATAATGAAGGCATTGCGATATCATCATTTGAATTTTCAAAGGCATAGGTGCTAAAAGTCGGTGATCGTTCTGTGGTGTCCGTAAGAACCGTTAAACCTAAATCCGCGGTGGTTTGGTAAGTGACCAAACCATTGTTTTTATATATTGTGGCTTCATCATGGATCAAAGCTGAAAGTAAATGCACGTCTATATTTTGTAATGCTTTCTTTAACTTTTTAATTTGTGCACGTGCATCGCAAGGTTGAATAAAATCAAATAGTGCGTATCCTAATGCAAGCGTTTGAACGGTGGTCGCCTGCATTCTTGTGCTCCCAGTTAACGCCATATTACCGACATAGAGGCAAAGATTGTGAACATTTGGAGATTGAATTAATTGATTGGATCTCTCAACATTCGCAAGTGTTTCATCAGGGTTGCAATAAAGCAGCCAAGGGTGATGTTTAGAATGTTGGAGGGCGTATTCCACTGTGCCTAGGACAAAGGGGGTTTCGCCACCTTCTGTGACCCCAATCATGAGATCATTTTGAGTAAATCCAAGCATTTGAATATGTTTTTCAGCATATTCCGTATGATCTTCAAAACCTTCTACGGATTTAATTAGGGCGGCATCACCACCAGCGATAAAACCGATTACCCTGTCTGACATAGACTCAGGTGCTTGTAAGCGCCAAAGCTTTTCAAGCATCATGGCTAATCTGCCTGTGGCGCCACACCCTGAAATAAAAATGCGTCCACCATGAGTTAGAACCTCATTAATTTGCGCTTTTAAAGGCGCACAATCATCCACATAGGCCAGTAATTTTGTGAGGGCTTCATGATCCACATCCAGTAATTTTTGAACTGCAGAGGCTAGATCATTTTGGGCAAGTTCTGCAAGACCTGTTGTGTTAGGATTGGGTGTTTCAGTGGGCAGGTGACCGAGATGAAATAGACTCCGGTTATCCCAGAAGTAATCCCAGTCTTTAATGATATTCATGGTGGCGTCTTGGTTTAGTATAGAGTTATTGGAAAAGCATAGCAAGATGTCTATGTTTTAGCAAATAGTGCCCATTACATCTTTGTTTAGGTTTAAGCAGCCGTTCCTGCTGATACTTCAGTAAACAGAGGCTTTATAGCATATCATAATGGGATAATTTCTTACGAAATGTTCCGCGATTAACCCCTAATATCTTAGCGGCATTACTTTGATTATTTCCTGTATACTCCATCGTTGCTTCGATTAATGGCAGCTCAACTTCTGAGATAACAAGTTCATAAACATTTTCAGGCATGGCGCCACTTGCCACTAAATTTTTGTAGTAGGTACTCATTACCGTTCTGATATGGTCAGCCAAAGGTAATTGATTATGTGATTCAATAGATGGCTTTGTATCGTAATGCATTGTAGCAGGCATTTGTATTCCTTTGTTGTGTTAAATTTGAACTGATCGATATTAGCACACTTTATCGGTATGATAAAAGCCTAAAATCCATATTTATCTAATTTTTCACGTAATACTTGCGTTGTGATACCTAAAACTTTTGCAGTTTCATCCATTTTGTAGTGATTTATTTGTAAGACTGATTCAATCAGCCCCGATTCAACTTCTGTTAATACGATTTCATGCAATGAAGTGGTACGGTATTTAGAGTCTTTTATACTTTTAAAATAAGCTTGTATTTTGCTTTTGATTAAATGATTTACGGCACTTGAAAGCGGTTCGTTTGTGGTATTTTGTATGGGCATTCAGCGCATTCCAGTCATTTGTCTGATCGTGCTTGTAAGTGTAGACGGATAATTAAAATTATTCCTGTTTTTAAAGAATACATTTTAATCATCGCTACAAAACACATGGCAATCTAATTAGATAGAAACTAGAATAGCGGTGTAAATATACTTTCAGGAGGTAGTGATGACAGCCCTAATTGTGATTATGGTGATATTGGTAATACTATTGGCTTATGTGGTGATGACCTACAATGGGTTGATTGGTGAGATCGAGGCTGTGGATAATTCTGAACGCCAGATTGATGTACAATTAGATCGACGCTACAAAGTGTTTGAATCTTTGATTAATGTGGTTAATAAGTATATGGATTATGAGAAAACCACTTTAAAAGATGTGACGAGATTAAGAAATCAAGCACAAGCAGCTAAAAGCTCGGGTGATTCTGCCTCACGAATGGAGGCTGAAAATGCGATTTCAGGGATCGCGAAGGGGATTAGTATTCAGTTTGAAAATTATCCAGATTTAAAAGCGAATCAAAATGTCATGCAACTTCAGGAAGAGATTACTTCAACGGAAAATAAATTGGCATTCTCTAAGCAAGCATTTAATGATTCCATTGAAAAATATAATGCACATAAGAAATCATTTTTTGCAGGGATGGTCGTAGGATTCTTTAAATCTAAGCTCGATAAGGTATTCACTTACTGGAATATTACAGAAGAGAAAAAAATTGAAATGGAAAACTATAAAGTAGAGCTATAACTTATTTATGTCTATGAACCTACATCAATTCAAATCGGCAGATTGGCGTCAGATTATTAAACAAAACACGCGAAAAACCTATTTGGTTATTTTTTTATTTTTAATTATGTTTTTGGCACTGGGTTTTTTAATTGATTTTATTTGGCGTTATAATACGGTGGGCGTTTATGCGCAAAATGCTTATGGGCAATATCAAACGATTGCCGCGTCTCCAGGACAAATATTTCAAGCGTTGATGACTTTCAAACTTGTACCTTATGCCACGATTATTTCTGTTGTTGTGGCGTTTATCTGGGTGTTATGTACTTTTGCTTTTTATAATAAAATCATGCTTAGTGGCACACAATATAAAGAGATATTGCCTAACAGTTCAGATTCCCTTTCTCAGCGAATTTATAATGTGGTGGAAGAGATGAAGCTCGCTGCTAATATGTCTTATATGCCAAAAGTATACTTGATTGAAGCGAACTATATGAATGCTTTTGCTTCGGGGTATTCTGAAAAATCTGCAATGATTGCCATCACCCGAACCTTAGCAGAAGCTTTAAGCAGAGATGAACTTCAAGCTGTGATGGCGCATGAATTGACTCATATTCGACATCAAGATATTAAGCTAAATCTGTTCACCATTGTGCTGGCAAATATGCTGATGTTTATGGTAGATATTTTGTTCTACTCGGTCTTATTTGGCGGATCAGGGCAAAATCGTAGAGATAGCCGTAACAATAACGGCAATAATATAATGATGATTATTTTTATTGCCGTGATGGTCTTAAGATTTGTCCTACCACTCATTACCTCGATGATGATGCTGTTCTTGAGCCGCACACGGGAATATATGGCAGATGCAGGCGCGGTAGAGTTGATGCGTGATAATGGCCCAATGGCACGAGCGTTGATGAAAATCAGTGGCAGTCATCAAGACCCAGCTGTGGCGCAAGCTTATAAGCAGACCTCTAATGAACGTTTGCGACGAGCCTCTTATATTTTTGATCCCAATAGTGCGCAATTAGCAGGTGAGCGCAAAGATAGTAGCGATTTCTTTTCGACCCATCCCAGTTTAAAGAAAAGGTTAGCCGCCATGGGTTTTAAGCAAAAGTAAGTGCTTCTTTGGGTGGGTTATTCAGTAGGTGTTGGAAGCTTAGGTAATGTGAGCGTTTTTTCAGTTCTAAAAGCATGATAAGCGGTAAAGTTTTTTGCATTATTAGGACCATAAGCCAAGATTACTTTTATGGACTTTCCTGATTTAAATGTTTTACCGTACTTCGCATCGGCTGTCATTAACGGTAAGGAAAAGCGAATCGTTGTTTCTCCATTTTTTAAGCTACCTGAAATAAGTTTGCCTTCAGGCTCACCGCCCAACTTAGATCGACTTAAATGTTTAGTGGTTGCAATACCAAATTCATTGGATAAGATGGGGTTGTTACTTTTGTCAATATACCCCATTACGATGGTAGCATCTTTCATGTCCTTTGTTGCACCAAAACCAATGGCTACCCAACTCGTTGTTTTGGCAGACATGCCCACAATGAGTTTATCATCTTTAATTTGGTAAGTGACCTTCATTTTGTCTGTGCCTGTAACAAGTGTACATGAGGTTTGGCAATTGTTCTCAGCGGCATAGGATGGCGCTAGTCCTATAAATATAAATAAGGAGACAAGTATTAATAAGAATTTTTTCATCGTTATTTTTCTCGATGTTGAGTTAATCTATTTAAGAGTATAGTGAGAGAGAGGCTTATTTTACAAACGGGCTAGGAAAATCAGGAGGCAATCAAGGTCTTCGGAAGAATTTAATTTTAACGGAACTCAAATCCATTTTTAAAGTTAAAGTTGTGGGTGGCATGAATCGTTCGAACCGTGCCTGATTCAGAGCGCATCACAATGCTATGCGTGGTAGCGAATTTGCCTTTACGCTTAACACCGTCGAGCATTTGACCGTCAGTGACACCCGTTGCCGTAAATAAAACATTACCACTGGCAAGTTCATGTAAGGTATATTTACGATTGAGATCAGTGATACCCCATTTCGCTGCGCGCCCTTTTTCTGCATCGTTTCTAAACAGAAGGCGACCTTCCATTTGTCCACCCAAGCAGCGAAGCGCCGCTGCGGCTAAAACACCTTCTGGTGCGCCACCAATGCCCATATACATATCAATGCCTGTATCAGGGTCAGCACAAGCTATAACACCCGCAACATCACCATCGCTGATTAAAACCACTTTGGCACCAGCTTCGCGAACTTGTTTGATCAGTTTTTCATGGCGATCACGATCCATAATGCAAACGACAAGCGCTTCGATGGGAATATTTTTATGCTTTGATAAGCGCTTTAAGTTTTCGGCAGGCGTGTCATCAATATTGATAATACCTTCAGGCATATCATGCCCGCCCACGGCAATTTTATCCATATAAACATCAGGTGCATTTAAAAAACCACCATGTTCTGCCATTGCAATCACCGCAAGAGAATTCATGCCTCCTTTTGCGCAGATTGTCGTACCTTCTAGGGGATCCAGTGCGATATCTACTTTTGGGCCACCCATTCCGACTTTTTCACCAATATAAAGCATGGGTGCCTCATCCCGTTCCCCCTCACCAATCACGACTGTGCCTTCAATTGCCAAGCCATTTAATGCGCGGCGCATGGCATCTACTGCGGCTTGATCTGCGGCTTTTTCGTCGCCTCGGCCCATTTGTAGCCATGCCGATAAAGCAGCAGCCTCGGTAACTCGAACTGATTCTAATGCAAGGTTGCGATCCATAAAAAACTCCAATTGGCTTGTGTGGGGTGATATATTGGAGAAATTGTAACGTTTTTACAAAAATAACTCAAACGCGGTGACTGAAACTTTTGTTTCTCACAAAACAATGATAATCTCTGATACCTGTAAACTCAATATTGTTTAATAAGCGCGAAGAGGTGAATGATGAATACAGAAAGATGGAGAGCCAATGTCGGTTTAGCAGAAATGTTAAAAGGTGGCGTAATTATGGATGTGGTCACTGCAGAACAGGCAATAATTGCTGAAAAAGCAGGTGCTGTTGCCGTTATGGCACTAGAAAGAGTACCGGCTGATATTCGTGTAGATGGTGGTGTGGCAAGAATGTCTGATCCTAAAATGATTAAAGAAATTATGGCTGCAGTTTCGATTCCAGTGATGGCAAAAGTGCGTATTGGGCATTTTGTTGAAGCACAAATTATTGAGTCACTTGGTGTGGACTTTATTGATGAAAGTGAAGTGCTAACGCCTGCAGATGAGGCATATCACATTTATAAAAGGGATTTTAAAGTGCCCTTTGTTTGTGGTTGCTGTAATTTGGGTGAAGCTTTAAGACGCATTGGTGAGGGCGCTGCCCTCATTCGTACCAAAGGTGAACCAGGTACGGGTGATGTGGTGCAAGCCGTGAGTCAAATGCGCAAAGTAACGTCAGAGATCAGACAAGTGCAGGCCATGGATAAATCTGAATTGATGTTGGCAGCTAAAAAGCTACAGGCACCACTAGAGTTAGTCGAGTATGTGCATGAGCATGGCAAGCTTCCGGTGCCTAATTTCTCAGCTGGCGGCATTGCAACGCCTGCGGATGCGGCATTAATGATGCAGCTGGGTGCTGAAACCGTATTTGTGGGATCAGGAATCTTTAAATCTGACAACCCTCAAAAACGTGCAAATGCCATTGTGAGTGCAGTAACACACTATAATGATCCTAAAGTCTTAGCCGAAATCTCTGAGGATTTAGGCGGAGCAATGACGGGCATTAATATTGATAGCTTGATCGAAAAAGAAAAAATGTCTGTTCGTGGCTGGTAGTTTCAAAGCACCTAAGTCATTTGAAACAATCGGTATACTTGCGATTCAAGGTGCCTTTGCAAAACACGCCCAGAGGTGTCAGAAACTGGGCATGAGAACGCGTTTTGTACGTAATGCAGAGGATTTAAATCAGGTGGATCGCTTGATTATTCCAGGTGGTGAAAGTACCGCCATGGTTAATATGCTTAAAAAACATCAGTTATGGGAACCACTCCGTGCTTATTGCCAGACTCATCCTGTCTTAGGGACGTGTGCGGGGATTATTCTGATGGCAAATATGGCCTTTCCCGGTGGCGATGAGATGTTATCGGTGATGGATATTTCTGTCGAGCGCAACCAATATGGTCGTCAACAAGAAAGCTTTATGACAGAGTTGAATTGTCTTTTAGGGGATACTGAAATTAAAATCCCTGCATTTTTTATTCGTGCACCCGTTGTGTCAGAGTTTTGCAAAGATAAAGTCAGGGTGCTTGCAAGCTATCAAAATGCGCCTGTGTTGTTGCAACAAGAGCGAAGCCTTGCCATGACTTTTCATCCTGAGTTGACGAAAAACACTCAGATTCTTGAATATTTTTTATCGTTGTAACAGATGAGATCGCAGTATCATTTTCGACCCTTTCTACGATACAAGGTGATTTTACGATCGTTTTCGAACTGGATATTTTATAGTGCATTTTTTGTTTGGATTATTGTTTTATTAACGCCTCTTTTTTTATGGGGGATTGCCCGTCCAACCAATCCCGTTTTCCTAAAAACTCAGTATAAAGTTTTTCTTCTTCTGAATTTTTTTCAGGCTTAAAATTATACTTCCATTTTGTCACAGGTGGGAGTGACATTAAGATAGATTCCGTGCGTCCACCGCTTTGTAAACCAAAGTGGGTGCCACGATCAATCAATAAATTAAACTCCACATAACGCCCACGTCGAAAAAGTTGGAAGTCTTTTTGAGCCTCCGTAAAAGGCATCTTTTTTCTCTTGTTTAGAATAGGCTGATAGGCTTTGATATAATGATCTCCCACAGATTGTGTGAAACGAAAAGCCTCATCAAAGCTGGATGATTTATAGTAATCAAAAAACAAGCCACCAATGCCTCGAGTTTCATGGCGATGTGGGATATAAAAATAGTCATCACATTGTTTTTTTAGCTCTGGATAAAGCGCATTACCAAAATTTTTACAAGCATTATAAGATTCTTGATGCCAATGCTGGCAATCTTCTTTAAAGCCATAATAGGGTGTTAGGTCAAAGCCACCACCAAACCACCAAATTGGTTTTTTATCAGGGTGTTCTGCCAAAAAAAAGCGCACATTCATATGGGAGGTGGGCACCATAGGGCTATGCGGGTGAATAACCAATGAAGCCCCCATCGCTTGAAAGGAATAGCCTTTCAGTTCAGGCTTTGTTTTTAGAATGGCCTCAGGAAGTTTAGCACCTTGAATATGAGAAAAGTTGACGCCTCCTTTTTCAATGACGCTTCCATCTTCAATCACACGGGTGCGTCCGCCACCTGTACCATTTTCGTATGTCCAGTTATCTTCTTGGAATTTTGCGCGACCATCTTCTTTTTCAAGTGCTTGGCAGATTTGATCTTGGAGGACTAAAAAATATTTTTTGACCAATTGGATATTCATGACACTAGCTCCCTAAAGCTTAGCTTAATCTAGGCTGTAAATAATATTCAATTTCTTTGCGTAAATGAACCAATTTCCCATGAAAAAAATGTCCAGTTTCTTGCATTCTACTTAAGGTGTAGGGACATGAAATCTCAGTCGTTAGCCAATGAAATACCGCTTCGGACGCCACAACCTCATCATTATTTCCTTGAATGATAAGCCAAGGAACGGTGGGCTCTGGGTGCTGTGTTAAAGGAAAATTCACGACAGCAGGGGCAATGGTAATCAGATGTGAAAGGTGCTCAATTTTTGCCGCGCCCTTGTACGCAACAGAACCACCAAAAGAAAATCCCGCCAGAATGATTTTTTGTTCGGGTGTTTGAGTTTGCACCCAATTCACCACTGTCAATAGATCTTCAACTTCTCCCTCTCCATGGTCATAGCTGCCCTGGCTGTGTTGCACTCCACGGTAGTTAAAACGTATCGATGTTAATCCCAGCTCTTTTGCCGTTCTGGAAATCGTGGTGACCACCTTGTTATGCATGGTGCCTAAGTGTTGTGGATGCGGGTGGCAAATAATAACGGTCGTGTTTGGGTGTTTATTTTCTTTTGGTTTATCAACTGTTAACTCGAGATTACCCGTAGGGCCGGCAATAAGCTGGTGGTTTTCTGGAAGTAGATGCATGTTTTATTTCTTCATGTTTGTAAGTTTAGCATTGGTAAACATATAGTTTACGGTTTTATCTTTGGATATGTTTATGGTTAATATGGTGTATTTTTGGCTGGTTGTCATTTGTGAGGTGTAGGTGGCAATATCATTGGCACCTCCGCAAAGTGTATGGATTGCTTTTACTGCCATACCAAGATACAATTTTTCCCCGCACATCAGTAATTCTTTTTTCAATGTTTGACCAACCATGATTTCAATTAAGTGCTCTTGTTTTACTCTTAGATAAACGCTCGTAAAGCTTTTTAAGTCAGCAGTTGAACGTATTACAACTTTTTGATGTAATGCTGTTTCTTTGCTGAGTATTTTGGCATTCTTTGGAAACAAATAAAGATAAGAAGCTGTTGGGTGCTTTGAACGGTAAGTTGTTTGGTCGGTCCAACTGGTCTGTGTGGGTTGTGCCGTGAGGTAAGCATGATCGCTACACCGATCTCGAACCTGGGTCACAGACATTCCCTTTGTCAGGGTGCTACCATCTGGGCAAGTTAAAGGTGCATCGAGGGTGCTGGCGAAAAGGCTAGTATTCCATCCAAGTAATAAACTTAAACAAATAATAACATTTTTCATTCCCACACCTCTTTATGTTTACATTCCCTCAGAGATTCCTAATAACTCATATAGGCGTTCAGTTGTATCTGCAATAATGAGCACCATAATCTTATTATGGGCAAGATTGCCATTGCAAGTAATGAGGATGCCTTCTTCATCACCATTATGGTAGGCAACGCCTTGCTCACATAAATAATTATAGTATTCTTTCATGGTTGTGTCTTTTGGCATAACAATATTGTTGTGGCCAAGCCATGGTTTTCTCTTGCCGCCCCTTATTTCATAAGCCAAAAACCCCGCATAAACCGCACCTGTCTGGCGAGCATTGACTTCCAGAACATAAGGAATAATTTCACCATTGATACGCCGAATAAGGAGGTCAACACCGAGCATTCCGCGTGCACCACGTTCTCGCAGTACATCTACAACTTGATAGAAGATATCGTCAATTTCCTTTTCATTTTTGAATACAGAAGGGAAAAGGTTACCTAGGTGATAACAGTCATCAAGCATCTGATCGGTTAAACCAATGCAAATATCATCTTTAGGATCGTTCGCAATATAGATTTGATATGATGGCGAGCCAATATTATCTCCGTACCATGGGTCAATCAAGAACTCTTCAACATTTGATAATTGGGCGACGATTTCTAATAATTCTGCTGCCGTATCAAATCGATGGATTCCAGCACCTGAGCAGGATTTTGGAATAATGACTGCAAATTCCGTCGCGCCTTCTCTGCATAAACTTTCGTAAATATCAAGGCATTGCTTTAAATAATCAGGCTGGAAAATGGAGACTTTATTGGAGCCAGTAACCTGAATGCCTTCACGAATCAGAATGTCCCTTAAGTGACCTTTATCATTAAGTAGGCAGGCTAAAGCATGGCTTAATAGAGATACTTTTTTGTATTTATGCGCAAGAAGCTCTACCGTTGCCGATGAGAAAAAAGGCACAATTTGCTGGAACTCTGGATCCGATAGTTCGGCAATGCTATCACCCACAGAAAGCGTCAGTGTGCCAATCTCAAAACTTGCATTCCCAAAATCGTTGATGAAAATAATATTATCCATTGAAAGATGATCAAAACCAATTTCAATAAAATAGTTGATAAGGTCAGTTGATGCTTGACGATGACGTTCGGGTAACACTATTTTATGTTCTTTTGCGAGCAGGCATAAGACGCGTGTTTGGTAGTTATCAATAAAACTACCGACTAATTCAGCACCATAAATATCGGTGACATTTGGGATATGGAGGGCTTTTTTGCCCCACATTTTTTCTGATACATTACATGTCATTGTCTGTCTCCTTCTATAGCAATGGCGGCAGCACTTGCAAGCACATGGGCGACCGTGTCAAGCTTTTGAGTGTCAATGGTTAGATTAGCAAGACTATAGTCTTTATCTGTCGTTATTTTTGTTGAAATTAAATCTTTAGGAATGTCTACACATACTGTTTTGGTATTTTGTAGAAAGTAGCAACCTACAAGGTGGGGTGCGACAACGTAAGGAGTATCGAACTCCACCTTGATGCCAAGTTCGGTGAAATTTTTATGTACAGCATCAATAAAAGGTTGATAGGCATATATTTGTCTGCGTGGCTCACCAGTAAAAAGTTCTACTTCACGCCGATAGCCATTAATATGGCTTGTTTTATAAGCGGCTATATATTCAGATAATGAGCCAGGGGTTTCTTCAAGTGCCTCAGAATATACTGTTTCTGGGCTACTTAAGGGGGAATATGGCGACATGGTATGTAGATCTAAAGCAATGCCATTGTGATCGTTTAATGTGTTTACCAGTGATTTTAAGGTCGTTATATAATCCGAATGAATATCGAGGAGCTTTTGTTTTAGCTCTGGCAAATTTTCGTAATCAAGAATGTTTCTCAAGTTATGAGGATAAAAACGACCAGCATCAATGATAGCGCGAGGAAAAAGTGGCTGGATGACCAGTGTGGACAGATTAAATTTTTCAGCACAAATACTGGCGATTAACTCTCCAAGTTCTTCGGTTGCAAAATCTTGTTCGATGGCAAGATAGCGCTTGAAATTCGCATCACTGAGCTGGGTGTGTTTCTGAATCTGGGGAAATTTTTCAAGGAAAGATCCTCCCTCATAAGCATGTGGGCAGCAAATCATCAGCTTGTAATTGGTGGTATCACCATAATATGAGAGCTTTAAAAACTCACTTTGTTCAATAATCGACATTTTAATCTCTCTATCTTTAAAGATTATTTTTTTGTCCTTAAAACTTAGCATGTCCAGGCGTTCTTGGAAAGGGAACTAAGTCTCTTACATTCGTAACCCCAGTTATATAGCCTAATAATCGTTCAAACCCCAGCCCAAATCCAGCATGTGGAACGGTACCATAACGACGGAGGTCACGATACCACCATAATCCTTCCACATCAACCTTCATTTTGGTTATTCTTTGATCTAAACGATCCAGTCTTTCTTCTCTTTGGCTTCCGCCAATCAGTTCGCCGATTCCTGGTACCAATACATCCATGGCAGCAACGGTTTTGCCATCGTCATTCATTCTCATATAGAAAGCTTTGATGTCTTTTGGGTAATTCATCAGAATAACAGGGCGTTTCATATATTCTTCACAAAGGTAACGTTCATGTTCTGATTGCAAGTCAAGCCCCCAAGATACGGGGAATTCAAATTTTTTCTGAGATTTCTGGAGGATTTCGATCGCATCGGTATAGTCCATTCGAGCAAAGCCTTGTTCGCTGACCTGTGTGAGTCTTTCAATGAGTCCTTTGGCAACAAATTGATTGAAAAATGCCATATCATCAGCTCTTTCTGTTAAAACGGTTTGAATAACATGCTTTAAAAGAGCCTCAGAGAGATCCGCGCACTGGTTAAGGTCTGCAAAAGCAATCTCAGGTTCAACCATCCAAAATTCCGCTAAGTGGCGACTAGTGTTGGAATTTTCAGCACGAAATGTCGGTCCAAAAGTATAAACTTTAGACAAAGCGCTGCAGTAGCTTTCAACATTAAGTTGGCCAGATACGGTCAGAAACACTTCTTGGTCGAAGAAGTCTTGCCTATAATCCACTTTACCATCTTGAGTGAGGGGTAGATTTTCTTGGTCCAAAGTGGAGACACGAAAAAGCTCCCCCGCACCTTCGCAATCGTTACCCGTTAAAATGGGGGTGTTTACCCATATAAAACCTTCCCGATGAAAATAATCATGAATTGCGTGCGCAATGGTTTGGCGGACACGAGAAACGGCGCTAAATAGGTTAGTCCTAACCCGCAAATGTGCATAGTCTCTTAGGTATTCAACAGTGTGGCGTTTTGGGGAAACAGGATAAGTTTCAGGGCTGTCAATCCAACCCACAACCTCAACCTGTGTGGCATTAATCTCAACTGATTGCCCTTTCCCTTGTGATTTCACCAGCTCTCCTGTAACGATCACTGAGCAGTCTTTCGTTAAGCGTAGGACTTCAGAGTGATAGTTCTCAAGGGTGTTTGGTAAAATGGCTTGAATGCCTTCAAAACAAGAACCATCATGCACATTTAGAAAGGAAAGCCCTGCTTTAGCGTCACGCCTGCTACGAACCCAGCCCTTTACAGTGATCGTTTTTCCGAGTAGGCTCTCATCCTGATTGATGCTTTTTACAGCGTAATTTTGTGACATGTTTGGCCTGAATTCATGGTTTATGCGTTAATTTCGCACAGTATATCGATTGAGGGGTGGAAAGTATACTTTAGTGGGGTGAATTAATTAAATCCTGATGGCTTTTTTGTATAAGCTTGGCAAATGCAGGTAAAAATTTATTATCTGGATAGCTTTTTCGAGTAACAAGTCCAATGGTTCGGTAAGGTTCAGGCTTGGTAAACGGCTTGTAGTATACATGATGCTGTAGGTGAGATTGTATCGTTGCGATTTCTGGAATAACGGTGATGCCGATTTTTGCGGCCACCATTTGTCGCAGTGTTTCTAGACTGGTGGCTTCATAGTCGGCGACATTTTGATGTGTGTGTTTAAAGCCCAATGTTTCGATTTGATCTCGTAAGCAGTGTCCCTTTGCTAAAATCAACATTTCCTCAGAAGGTAAGGCTTGTAAAGGGATGGTCTCTTTTTTTGCTAAGGGGTGATCTTGGTAAACCGCCAGTAGAAAGGAGTCTTTAAAAAGAGGTTCAAAGTAAAGGTGTTCTTCTAATACAGGGGCGGCTAACAGGGCAGCATCAAGGGCGCCAGTTTGGATCATGGCAATAAGCGTCTCTGATTTCTCTTCTATAGGGTAAAAGCGAATATTTGGAAACTGTTTTTGCAACATGGATATAATATTGGGTAAAATATATTGTGCCAAAGTGGGGAAAACCCCTAACCTAAACGTGGCAGTATGATGATCCTTGGCATGTTCTGCAATAGATTGAATGTCTTTCTTAGTTTGTAAGATTTCGGAAGCTTTTTGAATAATTTTTTGTCCAACCGGGGTCACCAACATCTTTTTTTGATTTCGCTCAAAAATTGGAACACCCAGGGTTTGTTCTAATTTCTTGATTTGCATGCTCAGGGCGGGCTGGCTGACAAAACAACGCCCCGCTGCTCGGTTAAAGCTTTTTTCTTCGGACACTGCTATGATATATTCTAAGTCTCGAAAATTCATATTCTCATTGATACAATCTAACCTTGAAGATATTGTATTGTATGCCAAAATAGACATTAAGGAATAAGAATTAGACACATTTAGCCTAGGATTTTATAAATGTCAAAAGATTATACTGCCGAATCTATCGAAGTCTTATCCGGCTTGGATCCCGTAAAAAGGCGTCCAGGCATGTATACCGATACCAGCTCACCCAATCATCTTGCGCAAGAAGTCATTGATAACAGTGTGGATGAGGCATTGGGTGGGCATGCCACAAAAATTGTGATTCGTTTATATCCTGACGGGGCTTTAGAGGTGGAAGACGATGGGCGAGGGATGCCTGTGGATATTCATCCTGAAGAGGGAGTGTCTGGTGTTGAGCTTATTTTGAGTCGCTTACATGCGGGTGGTAAGTTTTCAGGGGATAATTATATTTATTCTGGCGGTCTGCATGGTGTTGGGGTGTCTGTTGTTAACGCGTTGTCTCGACGTCTTGAAGTAGAAATAAAACGACACGGACAACGATATAGAGTTGCCTTTGAACACGGCTTAAAAGTTGAAGAGCTTGAAGTGACCGGCAAAGTGGGGCAAAAAAATACGGGAACAACCGTAAAGTTTTGGACGGATACTCGTTATTTCGATAGTGATAAATTTGTACTAAAGCGTTTAAAACATTTATTAAAAGCGAAGGCGGTGCTTTGTCCCGCATTAGAGATAATTTTTGAGAATTTACAGACCAATGAAACGGAAACTTGGCATTATGCGGGTGGATTGAGTGCCTATTTGGAAGAGTGTTTGGATGGCGCGATGGTTGTGCCAAATCCTGCGTTCTCAGGGCATCGTTCAGAAGGAGATTATCAGGTGGATTGGACATTTTGTTGGCCTGAGTTTACTGAAGATATGGTCACAGAAAGTTATGTGAATTTGATTCCAACTGCCTTGGGTGGAACGCATGTGAATGGCTTACGCGCAGGTATTCTAGAAGCGGTGCGAGAATATTGTGATCTTCATAGTATTTTACCTAGAGGCGTTAAGCTGATGCCTGATGATGTTTTCTCAGGCTGTGCGTATATTTTTTCATTGAAAATGAGAGAGCCGCAGTTTTCAGGGCAAACCAAAGAGCGACTTTCTTCGCGAGAATGTGTTGCTTTTATTTCGTCACAGATTAAAGATGCCTTTAGTTTGTGGTTGAATCAGAATATTGAGCAAGCAAACCAGGTTGCAGAATTAATCATTGAGCGTGCTCAAAAACGCTTAAAGGCGGCTAAAAAAGTGGTGCGTAAAAAGATCGTATCAGGGCCACAATTACCAGGAAAACTGGCAGACTGTGTAAGTCAAGATCTCTCACAAACAGAGCTTTTCCTTGTGGAGGGTGACTCTGCTGGAGGCTCTGCCAAACAAGCAAGAGACCGTGAATTTCAGGCAATTATGCCCCTTCGCGGTAAGATATTAAACACTTGGGAAGTAGATTCTGCTGAAGTATTGGCTTCTCAAGAAATACATGATATTGCCATCGCTGTGGGCGTTGATCCGGCAAGCGATGATCTTTCTGGTCTTCGGTATGGTAAGGTTTGTATTTTGGCGGATGCGGATTCAGATGGACTGCATATCGCGACGCTATTGTGCGCCTTGTTTTTAAAACATTTTAAACCCTTGGTGGAAGAGGGTCATATTTATGTGGCAACCCCGCCACTATACCGTATTGATATTGGCAAAGAAGTGCATTATGCCTTGGATAACATTGAAAAGGACCATATTATTCAGCAGGCACAGCAAAAAAAGAAAAAAGGTAAAATTAATGTACTGCGCTTTAAGGGCTTGGGCGAAATGAACCCCAGCCAATTGCGAGAATCAACCATGTCGCCAGATACTCGTCGCTTGGTGCGCCTGAGATTGTCTGAAATAATTGAGGAAGATATGGAATCAATGGATCAGTTGCTCGCCAAAAAACGTGCTCGTGATCGTCGGAGTTGGTTGGAGTTAGAGGGAAATCTTGCCGACTTTTAGGCTCAATATTGCTATTGCTTAGTGCGTTGTATTTGGTGATTGAGGGAATGGCGCGGCAGGTGTACCAAGCGTTTTGGCATTACTGTTTGTACCTGCACCTGATTTTTGTAGACCAATATGTGGATGTTTCTTAGAATCTGCGGGCGTTTGCTTTTCTATTGTGCCATCTGTCGTTTTGAGTGGCTGGGATGTGGGTAGATTGTTCTTTGAAGTTTTTTCTTCGCCAGCGCTGGTTGTTGTGGTTTTGATATCTTTGTTAGCTGTTGCGGGTGGTGATATTCGAGAAGCGTCATTGTCTGGCTGAGTCGGCTTTGGCGGTGAAGTGTCATAGATCACATGTGGGGGTGGATAATCCCCTGATATTTGCACAAGTTTATTATCCTTAAATTCAATAATGAGTTTTTTCTCTTCTCTTGGGCTGAAGCTTGTTCGTTGAAAGGTGTAGATGTAGTTCCAAGTTGATCGATGGAAGGGGTCTTGAATGTCAGGGGAGCCTAAGATATAAGATACTTGAGATTCTGTCATGCCTGGTTTAAGTTGATCGACCATTTTGGCCGAGATAACTTTCCCTTGTTCTATTGGGGGCGTGTAAGGTGTCAGCAGTGCGCAGCCTGTTAGTGAAACCGTGATAAGTGAAAGTGCGGCAATTTTTTTTAGGTGCATTCATGGAACCTGTGGTGATGTCATATATACTTGTGCCATAATAATAGATCAGACTCTATCCCACAATCAGATCTTAGGAATGATTATGACTTCTCACAATTATGACCTTAAAGCGCTTGGGCTCAAAATCACTCAGCCCCGTTTGAAAATTTTGCATGTTTTTGAGCACTCAAAGCAAAGACACCTTGCCGCTGAGGATGTTTATAAGCTTCTTCAGAAGCAAGGTGAAGACGTGGGTATTGCAACGGTGTATCGTGTTTTGAATCAGTTTGAAGCATCTGGGCTTCTTTCTCGGCTAAACTTCGGGTCGGAACAAGCGGTTTATGAGTTGAATGATGGTGAACACCACGATCATATTATTTGTGTGAGGTGTCACAAGGTAGAAGAGTTTTACGATGAAGTGATTGAGAGTCGCCAACGTGAGATTGCCCTTGCTCGAGGCGACAATATGGTGGACCACAGTTTATATATTTATGTTGAGTGTAAAAATTGTCGGCAAAAAAATTAAGCGCCAAAAAGCGTTTGGTCAATTAAGTCGCAAAAACAATGAATGATCAGTGTGTGATTTTCATGGATGCGTGCCGCACTGTTGCTTGCCACGCGAATTTCAATATCTTGCTCTCTCAGTAAACCGCTAAGTTTTCCCCCGTCACCGCCAGATAATACGATTAATTTCATGTCTTTTTCTTGTGCCACCTTCACAGCAGCTAAAATATTCTCAGAATGTCCAGTGGTGGAGATTGCCAGTAAAATATCGTCGTGTTGAGCGAGTGCATAGAGCTGTTTGGAGAAAACGCTATTGTAGTGATAGTCACGGGCAACCGCAGTGATCGTAGAGGTGTTTGTAGTGAGCGCAATAGCAGGTAGTGGTGGGCGCTCCATTTCATAGCGATTAATGAGTTGTGCGGCAAAGTGCTGTGCATCAGCGGCGGAACAACCGTTTCCACAAGTAAATATTTTACTGCCATTAATGAGGCCTTGAGCCATGAGTTGCCCGGCTTCCGCAATTTTCGTTGACATGGTGTCGGCCGTTGAAATTTTTGTTTCAATGCTGTCGGTAAAGTGTTGGCGTACGAGATCTTCTGTATTCACGTCGCACTCCTATTGCTAAATATACGATGATTCGCTACTCTGCCACAGATATAGACCAAGGTCAAAGGGGAGTAGTGGTTTAGATGTCTAGAATGCATGTGCCGAAATTCAACGAAATATTCTTTAAATCTGTTGAGCTGTATAAGGATAATTTTAAGCAGCTATTTGTGATCACATTGATCGCATCCGTTATTCGAGAGTTATTACAGGTCGCGTCAAGTAATGCTGGAATGCAACATCTTATGGAGGTGGCGCAAAAGCAAGGAATGGAGGCGGTGCAAACGCAGATAGATAGTAAAGTGCTGCTCACGCTGATTTTTTTTGGCTGTTTATCTGGCCTTGTCTGGCTTATAGCGCATGCGTTGTGTGTGGTGATGTTGAATGAATCATGGCAAGGGCGAAAAATTTCTTGGCGCTCAGCCATGAAATTAATCTGGTCTTGTTTGGTGATTTTGATTTTTAGCTCCTTGGTGGCTAAATTTTTAATTGGGTTTGGATTAATGTTCTATATGATTCCAGGATTAATTATAGGCACTTTTTTCTTTGTCTATATTCCGGTCATTATCTTTGAAAATAAGAGTGTATTTTCCGGATTAAAGCGAAGTTCAATTTTGGCGCGGGGTAATTTTTGGCTAACGTTATGGATGTGTTTCTTTACCTTAATTTTAATGATTTTTCCCGATCTTGTGGGGGCTGTGGTTCGTGGACAAGAAGCGGTGAGTGATGTGAGTGTTGGGATGGATGAAGTGGTGGTGATTTTTTTATCTGCGACGCTAATGCCTTTTGTGGCAGCGCTTGTGTTGACGCAATACCATGCACTAAAATCTATCTATAGAAATAATCGTTTGGAGCAAGAAGCTCAAAGCGAGACTGAAAAAAACAGGTAAAATATTGTTTTTATTTCAGAGAGTTAAAAAATAATAATCGAAGGATTGGCACGCGTTGACAATCTAAAAGTATTCGGAGATACTCCTATTATCTTGTGATAAAAGGAAAGAGAAATGAGTGTATTAGTCGGTCGTAAAGCCCCTGATTTTACAGCACCTGCCGTGCTTGGATCTGGCGAGATTGTAGATGATTTGAATTTCACTAAAACAAGAAATGGCAAGTATGCTGTCATTGTTTTTTATCCTTTAGATTTTACGTTTGTTTGTCCTTCGGAGTTGATTGCGCTTGATAAGCGCGTGGCAAAACTGAATGAAATGGGTGTGGAAGTGTTTGCCGTTTCTATTGACTCACATTTCACCCATAATGCATGGAGAAATACGCCGATTAATGAGGGTGGTATTGGACAGGTGTGTTATCACATGGTGGCAGATATCAATCACTCTATTGTGAAAGCGTATGGCGTGGAGCACCCTGAAGCAGGTGTGGCATTTAGAGGCTCTTTTTTAATAGACAAAGACGGCGCTGTTCGCCATCAAGTCGTGAATGATTTGCCGCTTGGACGCAATATGGATGAGTTGGTTCGCATGGTAGATGCCCTGCAATTCCACGAAGCGCACGGTGAAGTTTGCCCTGCTGGTTGGAATAAAGGCGATGAGGGTATGAAGGCAGATCCAGAGGGTGTTGCTGATTATTTACAGACGCATTCTGAAACACTTTGATTTATATAGATAAAATAATTTAAAAAAAATATTGGCATCCCTTGCAAAAAATAAAAGAGGTGCTAGTTTAAGGAATATTACTGAATGAATGTACGCAAAAGCCCCTTGCAGGATTGAGCAAACATCCATCAGTATTCATCCACTGGCATGGGTGGTAGAACAATTAACTTTTTATTAACAACAGTTAGGAGAAAACTGACGTGAAACTAAAAACGATCGTAACATCGGTTGCCGCTGCAGGGTTTGCAGTAGCAGGGAGTGTGTATGCAGCTGGAAATTCAAATACAGACGCACAGCTAAAAGCATTGACAGTACAAGTTCAACAGCTTCAAACACAACTAAACGCTATGGCGAATAGCGGTGCGAAAAGCGGTGCGAAAAGCGGCGGTAGCGGTAGCTTCGTGGGTATCAATAGTGAATTCACTAAAGATATGTTGAATAACCAAGACACTGTTAATAGAGAATTAACCATACTACAACATCGTGCAGATGGAAGCATTGCTGCCAACACCATCACATTGGGTGGTAAAGGTGAGATCTATACAGATTTTCAACGTGTGGGCAGCAAAAACAATAGTAGCATTAACTTGCCAGCGGCAAATATTGCTTTCACAGCAACGGCTGGTGATTGGGTCACCGCTTTCTTGAATCTTCAAGTATCTAACCCACAATCTACCACAGTAATGGCGGGAGGCACTCAAGCAAATGGTGATAGTGTTTATCTAAATGATGCTTATCTAGTGTTTGGTAACTTAAATGTATCGCCATTTTATGCCTGGGGTGGTAAGAAAACCATCGACTTTGGTGACTTCAGTACGCCAAGTACATTAACGCCAAGCATGTTGCAATCCTTCTTCTTAGCTTCTGGTGGTCAGTTGGGTGCAGGTTATCATCAAGAGTTAGCAAGAGGTCAGGCAGTTACCGCAACATTTACAGTAATGAATGGCGGTGGAGAAGCTCAATATAACTCAGTGACACCATCGGGCCAAATCAATAACTTTGCGGCAAATGTTCGTTATGACGGCACGCTATCTAAAGATCTAACTTTCCATGCAGGTGGTGGCTATATTAATGGTACAGCCTTTACACAGTCCTCGACGAAAACTAACTATAGTACAGGCCAAAATGATACAGGCACTGGTGCCATTGACCTGAATGCAGGCGCTAAGATGGGTAATGATGTACAAAACTTGGTAGTAAACGCTGAGTTTGTTGTTACTACTTCTGGTGTCCACGGCTTAGCAACGCAAAATAACTTTATTGGCAATGCAAATAATATTTATAGTCTAGGGCATATTTTAGGATGGGATACAGTTCCTGCGTTTAGCTCGGGTGCTGCAGTTAAAGCATTTAATCTAAATACGGCTTACACGATGCCAGTAATGGGTCATTCTACCGTGTTTTTCGCAAGTTATGACAACGTGATCCAAAACAGTGACAACCGTCTCTATATGTTGAATGCGGGTGCGCGCACAGAAGTGGTGAATAATGTTTGGGTGGGCGGTTCTTATATCTTGGCAGGGGGCAAAATGACTCAGTTTACCCCTGCTAAAAACGGGCCCACTACGTCCGATACCAAAACATCGAACACAGTTTTGGTTGACGTAACGGCTTATTTCTAAGCAACAACGGCAACTAACATGTTTTTTATAAGGCCACCTTCGGGTGGTTTTTTTGTGTCTGAGGTTTTGTGCTGATCCTTGAGCTTTAGAGCTGATTCATTTATTCTAAGGCCATGACTTTTCCAGTATATCTTTAAATGAAAATCAAAGCAGAGCTCCAACAGGCTTTTGCCTATATCCGAACTAGGCTGCCAAATTTCAATGCCAAAGTGGGGATGATTTTAGGTTCTGGTCTTGGGTGTGTCACGGATGATATGACCATACAGGCACGTATTCCTTATCATGAAATTCCTGGTTTTTTAACCTCACAAGTTGAGGGTCATGCCGCAGAGCTCGTTTTTGGAAAGTATCAAGGTGTCTCTGTTGTGTGTATGAGTGGACGAATTCATGTTTATGAAGGCGCTGATTTTACGCAGGTGGCGTTGCCCATTCGTTTGATGAAATTGCTTGGTGTACAACATCTTTTAATTTCCAATGCCGCGGGCTCTTTGATTTCAAGCGCAACTCCTGGGGATGTGGTGATGATTAAAGATCATATTAACTTTCAAATCAATAGCCCCCTAGTCGGACCAAATGATGAGGACATGGGACCTCGTTTTGTCCCCATGGAGAATGCCTATGATGCGACAACACGGCGTAAGTTTAATAAAATTGCTTTTGATCTAGGTATTGAAATGTATGAGGGCGTGTATATTGGCGTGTTGGGACCTCAGTTTGAAATGCCTGCAGAGATTCGAGCATTTAAGATTTTGGGTGCGGATCGGGGATCTCTACGGTGCCAGAAGTGATTGTGGCGCGTCATTGTGGTTTAAAGGTGACGGCAATTTCAGCCGTGACTAATATGGCGTCAGGCGTTTCCTCTAGTGAAGTTAACCATGATGATGCGCTGAAAAACGGTGCATTCGCTGTGGATAAGATAAAAAAAATCTGGCAGGTTGGCATTAGAACGCTATAAGGCAGTAAGCGAGATCGTTTATGAGACAAATATTTTTAGATACAGAGACCACGGGTTTTGAGCATAAGCAAGGGCACCGCATAATTGAGTTTGGTGCGGTGGAAATGATTGATCGTAAATTGACAGGTAAAAATCTACATTTCTATTTTAAGCCAGACATTGAGGTTGAAGAGGGTGCGCTTCGAGTACATGGTTTGAGCAATGAATTTTTAGCAGATAAACCTTTATTTGCAGAAAAAGCAGAAGAGATTATTCATTATTTACAGGATGCTGAGGTGATTATTCATAATGCGGCCTTTGATGTGCCCTTTATGGATTCGGAGTTAAATCGTTTGCCGTCAAACCCATGGGGCAGTGTAGTGGACCATGTGGCCATTACTGACTCTTTAATCATGGCGCGTAAAAAGCACCCCGGTCAACGAAATTCTTTGGATGCGCTTTGTAAGCGTTATGCAATCAATAACCAACACCGTATTTTTCATGGCGCTTTATTAGATTCAGAAATTTTGGCCGAAGTATATCTTGCGATGACGGGCGGGCAAACTGATTTGGTTTTCCATGACGACACGGTTTCAGCAGCTAGTAAAAAAAATACATCGGAAAATGTTTTACGTCGAGGCATAGATTTACTCGTTATCATGGCAAAACCGACAGCATTACAGTGTCACAATGACTATCTTAAAAACATGGCTAAAAAATCAGGAAATTCTTCGGTCTGGCAGCAGCTAGAAAACCTAGAATAAGCCCCTCTAAAGAGTGTTTTCTAAGGCGTATGGAGCCTGTTTCTGGTATATTGGTTGTTCATCAGAAGATTTATGATTTCTTTGGAGAAGCTCGATGTCAGATAACGCTTATGATTCATCCAGTATTAAGGTTTTAAAAGGCCTTGATGCAGTTCGCAAACGACCTGGAATGTATATTGGTGATACCGATGATGGCACGGGTTTGCATCATATGGTGTTTGAGGTGGTGGATAATGCCATTGATGAAGCCTTAGCGGGGCATTGTGATAAAATTAACGTGGTGATGCATAGCGATGGCTCAGTATCCGTTGAAGATAACGGACGTGGTATTCCTGTGGGTATCCACGAAGAAGAAGGCGTTACAGCGGCTGAAGTGATTATGACGGTGTTACATGCTGGTGGTAAGTTTGATGATAACTCTTATAAAGTCTCTGGCGGACTGCATGGCGTAGGGGTTTCTGTGGTGAATGCACTCTCTGAAACCTTAGAGCTTCGTATATGGAAAGACGGCAAAGAATACCAGCAATTTTATTCTCATGGTGACCCGGATGCCCCTTTAAAAGAAATTGGTCCAACAGAAAAATCAGGCACGATGGTAAGATTTAAACCCAGTGCAGAAACTTTTGCTATTACGGAGTTTAGCTTTGATACGTTGACACGTCGTATTCGTGAGCTGGCATTTTTAAATTCAGGCGTTAATATTCACATTAAAGATAATAACGATGGGCAGGAAAAAGCTTTTTGTTATGATGGCGGTATTAAGGCATTTGTGGATCATTTGAATAAAAATAAAACAGCGATTCATCCACATGCATTTTATACGGTGGCAGAAAAGAATGATGTTTCTGTGGAGCTTGCCTTACAATGGAATGAAGGTTATCAAGAGAGTATTTTTTGTTTTACCAATAATATACCTCAACGAGATGGTGGCTCACATTTATCTGGCTTAAGAGCGGCATTGACCCGCACCATGAATAACTATATTGAAAGTGAAGGTTTAAATAACAAGCATAAGGTGAGCACGGCAGGAGATGATGCACGGGAGGGTTTAACCGCAGTGCTTTCTGTGAAAATTCCAGACCCCAAGTTTTCATCCCAAACCAAAGATAAATTGGTTTCCTCGGAAGTGAAGCCGATAGTGGAATCTTTAGTGGCTGAAAAATTATCTGAATTCTTGATGGAAAACCCTCAGGAAGCCAAAATTATTGCCAGCAAAATTATTGATTCCGCACGTGCTCGTGAGGCAGCTCGCAAAGCACGTGAAATGACGCGCCGTAAAGGTGCTTTAGATATTGCAGGATTACCTGGAAAACTCGCTGATTGTCAGGAGAAAGATCCTGCACTGTCTGAATTGTACCTTGTGGAGGGAGATTCTGCAGGCGGTTCTGCAAAACAAGCGCGTAATCGTAAAACACAGGCGATTTTACCGTTGAAAGGCAAAATTTTGAATGTTGAAAAAGCCCGTTTTGATAAAATGCTTTCCTCCGTAGAAGTGGGCACGTTGATTAAGGCGTTGGGCTGTGGGATTGGTCGAGATGAATATAACATCGAAAAGCTACGCTATCATCACATCATTATTATGACCGATGCAGACGTGGATGGTTCTCATATTCGTACTTTGTTGCTGACATTTTTTTACCGTCAATACCCAGAACTTGTTGAAAAAGGTTATATCTATATTGCGCAACCGCCCCTCTACAAAGTCAAGAAAGGAAAGCAGGAAACCTATGTGAAAGATGACGCGGCACTCGTGGAATATCTGGGACAAATTGGTTTAAATGGTGCAAGCTTATTTTCAGGGAATGACGCACCAGCCATCTCAGGTGTTGGGCTTGAGTCGCTCTATAACCAATACCAAAAAACGATGCGGGTGATCCAATCTGTTTCACGTCGTTATCCGGAATCATTTTTAAAAGCGTTGATAGAATTCACTCCTTATGATTCTAATATACGTCATGATAAAGCCGTGTTAACGAACTGGTGGATGGCATTAGAATCTCGCCTCAATGAGTTTACGCATGAATACGAAGCCTATCATTGTGAGGTTGTGGAGCGTGTTCAAGAAACTGAAGAAGATGAAGGCAAGGAAGAAATATTCTATGACTTAATGTTGCACCGTGTGGTGCATAGTGTGAACTCTACGATTCATATTCCCTTTAGTTTTTTTGAAGGAAAAGATTATAAACAAATGTGTGCCTTGGGCGAATTATTGGAAGGTTTGATTGGCGAGAATGCTTATATACAAAGAGGGGATAAGAGGCAGCCAATAGATACTTTTGAACAGGTCGCTGATTGGTTATTGGTGGAAGCAAAGCGTGGGCAAAACATTCAACGCTACAAAGGTCTTGGTGAAATGAATCCAGACCAGTTGTGGGAAACCACTATGGATCCTGCTGAGCGTCGTATGCTGCAAGTTAAAGTAAGTGATGCGGTGGCGGCTGACGAGTTATTTACAACATTGATGGGGGATCATGTTGAGCCACGTCGTGACTTTATTGAAACCAATGCTTTGAATGTGATGAATTTGGATGTTTAGCGTAGTGGCATAAGCATAAAAATATTTTTAAGGGAATAATTATCAACATTGAAAAGTAATTGGCTCATCTGCTTTTTCTGGCTCTTTCCACTTTCCTGTCAGCTATTCTCATTGAGCTATCCAGCCCTTTAGAATCAAGGCCTATTTTATCGTAAAGTATTATGTGATGATCGCGTCAATGGTTTTTTTGATGGCGTGGATATGGAGAAGCAAATTGTAAAGCAAAAAGGCTTCTTAACCATGGTTTTTGGTGGACCTAATAGTTCTACTGAAAAAGACCCCTAAATATGGGGAGATTACCGCAGCATATATGTTAAAAATCATTGGGAAAAATTAAATGCAATTCCCCTGAGAGTTTTTAACCTCTGCTATCTTTTATATATTTCCTCCGCTAAGATGGAAGCTGAACAATGGTTTACAGTGAAGATCTAATTTTAATAGTTTTGAACTGTCTCGCAAGAGGGAATCTGGTGTAAATCCAGAACTGGCCCGCAGCGGTAATTGGAAACGAACAACATAATCACGCGCTGACAAACTAAGTTTGTTGGGAAGCAGTGTTTAGTAGGCGCGAAAGCATGTCCATAAGTCCGAATACCTGCCATTGATCACGTAAGTTGAAACCGCTTTCGAGGTGCGAAGCAAATGCAGATATTTATGGGTAGACCTACGGGTTATCTATTTCACAATTGTATCATCATTACATCTATTGCTATGGCAAAAAATTGCTGGAATCACGCTCGTGAGTTGTTTTGACTGGACTGCGTATGTTCGCTTCGAGTTTAAAACAATAGGAAGACAAAATGAAGGTAAATGTGACAAAAAGGGGCGGCCACTTAGAGCCGGTTAATCTAGACAAAATTCATCGAGTATTAACCTGGGCAGCGGAAGACTTAGAAGGCATTTCGGTGTCCCAAGTAGAATTGAAATCACATATTCAGCTTTATGAAGGCATGAAAACAGCCGACATTCAGGCAATTGTGATTAAAACGGCAGCTGATTTGATTTCAGAGGAAACACCAGACTATCAATATATGGCAGCACGTTTGGCAATATTTCATTTACGCAAATTAGCTTATGGGCAATTTGAACCCCCACACTTATATGATCATGTTTTGAAACTCACTCAGATGAAAAAATATGATTCACATTTGCTGAAAGATTACTCAAAAACTGAGTTTGATGAAATGAATGCCCATATAGATCATTGGCGTGACATGAAATTCACCTATGCGGCAGTGAGCCAAATGCAGGGTAAATATTTGGTGCAAAATCGTGTCACGGGTGATATTTATGAAACGCCACAAATACTGTATATGTTGGTGAGTGCCTGTTTGTTTGCGCATTATGATCCCCAAATACGCATGGGATATATTTATCGATTTTATGATGCGATCAGCACCTTTAAAATTTCACTGCCTACCCCAATTATGGCGGGCGTTAGAACGCCAACGCGTCAGTTTAGCTCTTGTGTCTTGATTGATATAGACGATAGCTTGGCATCAATCAATGCATCTGCGTCAGCGATTGTGACCTATGTGTCACAACGTGCGGGCATTGGGATAAATGCAGGGAAAATCCGAGCATTGGGGAGTGAAATTCGTGGGGGCGAAGCTCTGCATACAGGGTGCATTCCTTTTTATAAACATTTCCAAACGGCAGTGAAGTCGTGCTCTCAAGGTGGGGTTCGAGGGGGTGCGGCAACGCTTTTTTATCCCTTATGGCATCTGGAAGTGGAGTCATTATTGGTGCTTAAAAATAATCGAGGGGTAGAAGATAATCGTGTGCGTCATTTGGATTATGGGGTGCAATTAAACAAGTTGCTATACCAGCGTCTGATTTTACAACAGGACATTACGCTTTTTAGTCCTTCAGATGTGCCGGGCTTATACGAGGCGTTTTTTAGTGATCAAGAGTTGTTTGAACAGCTATATATGGAAGCTGAAATGAACTCGGGTATTCGTCAAAAAAGAATCAAAGCGACAGAGTTATTTTCATTGTTGATGCAAGAGCGTGCACAAACAGGACGTATTTATATTCAAAATGTGGATCACTGTAATACACATTCAGCTTTTGATCCGAAACAAGCCCCCATTAAACAGTCGAACCTTTGTATGGAAATCACGTTACCCAATAAACCGTTACAACATATTTTTGATACAGATGGAGAAATTGCATTGTGTACTTTGTCTGCCTTTAATTTAGGAGAGATTGAATCTTTGGATGAGCTTGAAGGTCTTGCAGAACTTGCGGTGCGCGCGTTGGATAGCTTATTGGATTATCAGGATTATCCATTACCTGCTGCAGAAAATGGAGGCAAAGATCGACGTAGTCTTGGCATAGGGGTGATCAACCTTGCTTATTATTTGGCGAAAAATAATGTGCGTTATAGTGATGGCAGTGCTAATGGCTTAGTGCATCGAACCTTTGAAGCTATTCAGTATTATTTATTGAAAGCCTCGAATAAACTTGCGAAAGAACTAGGAAGATGTGTTTTATTTGACCAAACAACTTATTCGCAAGGCATTTTACCTATTGATACTTATAAAAAAGATGTGGATATGATTTGTGATGAACCCTTACATTTAGATTGGGCACAATTACGGAAAGATATTCTCAAATATGGACTTCGCCATTCCACCTTGTCGGCAATCATGCCCTCGGAGACCTCTTCGCAGATCTCGAATGCAACCAATGGGATTGAACCGCCAAGAGGGCTGATATCCATTAAGCAGAGTAAAGATGGGGTTTTAAAGCAGGTGGTTCCCGATATTCAAAACTGCAAAGATCAGTATGAGCTATTATGGCAAATTCCAGATAATACGGGATACTTACAATTATGTGGCATTATTCAAAAGTTTATTGATCAATCTATTTCCGCCAATACAAACTATGACCCCATGAGATACCCCGATCAGAAAGTATCGGTGCAGCAGTTGCTTGCTGATCTTTTAACTGCCTACAAATATGGGCTTAAAACGCTGTATTATCATAATACCCGAGATGGCTCTGGTGAGCAAAATGTTGTGGTGGCGAGCAGTTGCGAGTCTGGGGCTTGTGCAATTTAAAAATTTTAAAAAAGGACATATTTATCATGAAGACTAAAAAAACCTATCGTTATACCACCTTTCAAACCGAGCAAAGCAACCCTTTAAAAGAGCCAATGTTTTTTGGTAACCCTGTAAATGTATCACGCTATGATCAACAAAAACATCCCATATTTGAACGTTTAATTGAAAAACAACTTTCATTTTTTTGGCGACCAGAAGAGATTGATTTAACTCGAGATCGTATTGATTTTAAAGATTTCACAGAGGCTGAAAAACACATATTTTTATCAAATCTAAAATATCAAACCTTATTAGATTCTGTACAGGGGCGTAGCCCAAATGTTGCTTTTTTGCCATTGGTATCTCTCCCTGAGTTGGAAACTTGGATTGAAACGTGGAGCTTTTCAGAAACGATTCACAGCCGCTCCTATACCTATATGGTACGCTCTATGATGGATGATCCCCGCATTGTATTTGATGATATTGTGGGGAATGAAGCCATTAAATCTCGGGCGGCAGATATTAGTTGCTACTATGATGATCTCATTCTAAAAACGCAGTTATTACAAACACTTGGTGAGGGAGAGTATACCGTTCATGAGCAGGTGATACGTGTATCAAGCTACGAGGTCAAAAAAGCACTATATCTTGCATTGCAGGCAGTCAATGCCCTAGAAGCCATTCGTTTTTATGTCAGCTTTGCCTGCACCTTTGCTTTCTCGGAACAAAAAAAAATCGAGGGTTGTGGCAAAATCATGAAGCTCATTGCACGAGATGAAGCCGTGCATTTAACCAGCACACAACATATGATCAATATTATCCATAGCGGGCAGGATGGTGATGAGGAAATGACGGCGATTGCACAGGCGTGTAAAACAGAAGCCTATCAGATTTTTACCGATGCTATTGAGCAAGAAAAGCAGTGGGCGAAGTTTCTCTTTCAAAAGGGATCTATTTTAGGCTTGAACGAGCAAATATTATGTCAATATATAGACTACCTTGCCAAAGAACGTATGGATGCCATCGGATTAGACTATCAATCCCAAAGCATTCCAAAATCCAATCCAATTCCTTGGATTAAGAGTTATTTGAGTTCTGACAATGTGCAAGTCGCCCCGCAAGAAACAGAAATTAGTTCTTATTTAGTTGGGCAAGTGGATAGCCAGATTACCGAGCACGCCTTTCAAGGGTTTGAACTTTAATGCTATCTTATATTAAGGTGCAAGGTAAGTTGATTCCAATCAGTCAGCCTGAAAAATCTATTTTAGAAAACTTGGAGTCTGGTGGTATTGATGTAAATTACCAATGCCGAGATGGCTTGTGTGGTAGTTGTCGTTGCCAGATTTTGAGCGGAATGGTTTCTTACCAGAAGGCATCTTTAGGGGCCTTAAAGGAAGGAGAAGTGCTGATTTGTATTGCAAGAGCAGAAACCAGTATTGAGTTAAAGGGTATTTATTCATAGATGCTACGAACCCAATTGCTAAATAGCGATGGCGATATTAAGATGGTTTTTATTTATTCATAGAGTGTACGGTGAAATCTCTTATCGGGCATACGCCTATTATTAAACTGAATTCGGGTGCTAAGAACATTAATCTTTATGCAAAGTGTGAGTTTGTCAATCCTACTGGCAGCATCAAAGATCGTGTTGCGCAATACATGATTGAAACGCTTACAAAAAACAATGTATTACAGCCAAATCAGCTGATTGTGGAAGCAAGTTCAGGCAATATGGGCACGTCATTGGCTGCACTCTCTAAGGTTTATGATCATCCCGTTCATATTACCTGCCCCGAGAAAACAGGTGGTATTAAACGCAAGATGATTCAGAAGTTTGGTGCAAAGCTGACTGTATGCCCCAGTGTGACAGATGCAACTGACCCTGATTTTTATGTGAATAAAGCTCGAAAAATTGCTGAAGAAAACGAGGGATATTTTGTCAATCAATATGACAATACCTTGAATACGGAGTGTCATTATCACACCACAGGACAGGAGATTGTGGATTATTTCACACAGCAGCAGATCCCCTTGGATTACTTTATCACGGTAGGTGGTTCAGGTGGCACAGTAACAGGGTGTGCTAAAAAAATTAAAGAGCATTTTGCCAACGCACAGGTGGTGATGCCCGACCCTTTTGGCTCGGTGTATCATGATCTTTTTTATCACCAAAAAGTGATTCCAGAGAATATTAAATCTTATCGAGTTGAAGGCCCTGGAAACTCAGTATTTTGCCAATCTATGGATTTATTTATGATTGATCAAATCATACAATTTTCGGATGAAGAAGCTTTTGCGGCTTGTGATGCGTTGGTGCATGATCATGGAGTTCTGGTTGGGCATAGTTCTGGCGCGAACTATCATATCGCGCAGAAATTAATGGCAGCCTTAGCACCTGATGTGCCTATCAACATGCTTATCTTATTGCCAGATAGTGGGGTTAAGTATTTGTAGTTTGAGAAGTCTTCTTTAATTGTAATACGATGATTAATAGACTAATAAGAGTGGTGGTATGGCTCAGAAATAGTGTGTTTTGGTATACACTTCGCGTGTACAAATCTGCCGTCTTCAGGCATACTTCGGGCTTAACTTGATCTTTAACAGATGGTAAATCTAGGCAGCTCTTTTGAATCTTTTCAAACCGAGAAGCTCAGTCCATTCCGGCAATTCCTTTCATGTGAATATTTCTGAGCCATGCCAAGTTTCTGCTTACAAAGAGTTACATATCGATAACCAACCTGAAAGGCAAACGGATGCTTTTCAATAAGATCTTGAGCATATTTTATCTTAAAATTTATTCACATTTGGTATGTTTGCTTTTCATTTCAAACCATCTCATAGATTTTTTCTGAAAAAGCATATACATCGAGGCTATAATCATAACAAGCTCAATAAACACAAGACCGGCATTTAATTCATGGTGATAATGCTCCGGTAAATAAAATATTAATATCGCATACCAAACCACCGCCAGCAAAATATACAATACCCTAGCAAATCCGATACCCTTTGAAATCAAAAAAGAAACTAAAAACAAACAAACATATGCAATAATATCAACCGAGACTAATGGGGTTATCTTCCCCAAAACAGAGGCGGATGTAAATAATTCTAGTATTCCTAATACGCTCACAGCATATAACATAAAAATTGCTGTGTTAACGCGCTTTGGTTTATACATTGCCATATTCTAATCTCCTTTCTCTTAAAATAGTTGTAAATGGTTTGGCTTGAGCTACACTATCAATCTCAGACTAAATAATTTCTTTCGTTTTGTCACCACCTATTTTATTCCTTATAATAAAGATGTTACAACTTTAGACTATGAGCATGATGCATAAAGCCACTATGACGACAATAGAGAATAAAAACATTCTTCTAGCCCACTTGTGAATATCTTGAGTCCATAAACCTAATATCCCCAGAACAAGCCAGAGCACCCCAACAATTGATGCTGCAACCAAGTACTCAATGCCCTTATTCCCTAATAAAAATGGCATCCATGTTGTGATCATAAAAATGGGTATCAGGCATATCATCATTATTTTTGTATAGCTAAGACCTTTGATCACTGGCAAAACTGGAATATTTGCTGCCTGATAGTCTTTCATTCTATATATCGCGATTGCATAGGCGTGTGGCAATTGCCAGATAAAAAGAATCATAAATAACGCAAGTGCAGTAAAATCTAATTGGTTTGATGCCGCACAATACCCAACCACAGGAGGAATGGCGCCCGCCACACCACCGACAAAGGTACCTAGGATAGACCGACGTTTTAACCAAAAAGTGTAAATCACAAGATAAAAAAATAAACCAATAGCGGCAATTGCTCCTGTTAGAATATTTGCACCTAAGGATAATATGAGTAGCCCAGTTGCGCCGAGCAAAAAGGCATATACAAATACGGACCTTTTTGAGATTAAGCCTTGGACTAGAACTCTGTTCTTGGTTCTCTCCATTCGTTCATCAATATCGCGGTCATAATAATTATTAACGACACAGCCACAAGCCATTACCAATGAAATGCCAACCAATGTCAGACAATATAGCCCAAATCCATGAGGTCCTTTATTGAGAAAATATCCAGCCGAGACAGTCAGTATGTTTCCATAAATAATGCCAGGCTTTGCCAGAGAGTAATAATGTTTAATCAAGGTAACCCCTAATAAGATAAGAAGATCATGCCTGTGATTACATCATCATATTGTAATTTAAGTTATATAAAATCCACAAATTACCCGCAACGATGATGGCAATAATCATGAGCGTGAATATTAAGGATAGAGAACTCCATCCCTCATCCGACTTTTCATCACTTAATCGCAAATAAAAGCATACTTGTACGATCATCTGCAAGATGACCAATATGGACAATACAAAAAACAAAGTTTCGCCAGTAAAGATTTTATTTTCTACAAAAATGTAAGAAACAATCGTTAGCACCACCGCAAAGATAAGCCCAATAATATAAGACCTGAATAGTTTCTTTGCTTTTTCTGGCTGTGGTTGAGCAAGTTTATGCGTGTTTGACATCTAAATGGCCCTCATTAAATAGACAATGGTAAAGATAAAAATCCAGATAAGGGTTAGGTAATTACAAAATAAACTTAAACACGCCAATCTCGTTCTCATTTGAGCGGTAATACTCACATAGGATAACTGTATAAACAAAACCAACATCCAGATGATTGCCGCAGCCATGTGTACCGCAAAAATCACGGTAATGATAAAGTAAATAGATAAAAAACCACTACTTCTCCACGTAAAGCCGGCCTCAACTAAATTGTTTAAGCCATGGTATTGCAAAATGATAAAGACCAGTGCAATCAAGGCAGAAATGATTAAACAAGACATAACCCCAGTTTTATTGAGCAGCTGAGATTGGATATACCCAATCCCATAAACAAAGCTCATTAAAATAACCAACAACGTTTGAATCAGCACAAACGACAGCGTCGCGACTTCAGTGATGTTAATGCCACCATAAGTGTTCTCACGCAGCACGACAAAGGAGGCAAAGAGGCAGGAAAACATAATGCAATCGGTTAAAATATAGATCCACAAACCATAGGTTATTTTTGAATCCGTACCTTGGTGTTCGTGGTGTAATGTCTCAGTTGTCATGATTTAGCCTCCTTCAAATATGACTCTTCAATCTCTCTCACCTCAGATGCTTTCACATAGTAATCGGTATCGAAATTAAAGGTTCTTACCAACACTAAAAGAATCATGGCGATACCCGTAATGGCTGCAAGAATACTCATCTCCCAGACCATTGCAAACCCAAATACACCGCCTATAACACCAATCAAGAAGCCAATAGAGGTATTTCTTGGCATGTGGATATCTTCATACACAGCCTCTGTCTTTTTAATACCACCTTTACGTTTCTCTTCCCAGTAAGGATCAATACAGTCCACCGTTGGAACATGAGCAAAGTTATAAAATGGCGCCGGTGACGGAATTGACCATTCTAGGGTTCGACCATCCCATGGGTCGCCAGTAGCATCTTTAAGCGCTTCTCGATTTTTGATACTGACGATGACGGAAATAACTTGAGCCGCAATGCCAATCATAATAATCACAGCCCCAACCGCGGCAAACACGAGAAGTGGGTGCCATCCTGTAGAGGCCGGATAGTGCTCTAATCGTCGAGTCATTCCCATTAGCCCTAGCGCATACAACGGCATAAAGGCCACATAGAAGCCTATTACCCAACACCAAAAGCCCAGTTTTCCCAGCCCTTCATGTAATCTAAAACCAAATATCTTGGGTGCCCAATAATACAGTCCCGCAAAGATACCAAAAACCACACCGCCAATAATAGTATTATGAAAATGTGCTACAAGAAAAACACTATTGTGCATTTGGAAATCCACACCGGGAACGGACATGAGAACACCTGTCATCCCGCCTACCGTAAAGGTGACAAGAAATGCAATGGTATACATCATTGGAATTGAGAATTCGATACGTCCACGATACATGGTCGCCAACCAATTAAAGATTTTAACGCCTGTTGGGATAGAAATAATCATCGTGGCGATCCCAAAGGCCGCATTCACATTCGCACCAGCCCCCATCGTAAAGAAATGATGTAACCAAACTGTAAAGGATAGAATGGTAATCACTGCGGTGGCATAAACCATTGCTGAATAACCAAATAGTTTCTTTTTACTAAAGGTCGCGATCACTTCGGAGAAAATTCCAAATGCCGGCAAGATCAATATATAGACTTCTGGATGTCCCCAAGTCCATATTAAGCTTACATACAGCATCATATTTCCACCGAACCCAGAGGTAAATATATGCGTCCCAAAGAATCGATCAAAAAACAACATGCCTAGGGTAATATTTAAAACTGGAAAAGAAATAACCACCAAAATCATGCTACACAATGTTGACCAAGTAAACATTGGCATTCTCATTAGGGTCATTCCAGGACAGCGCATTTTGATGATCGTCACCAGAATGTTAATGCCCCCAATTAATGTTCCAACACCAGATAAAGTTAAAGCCCAGAGATAATAATCAACACCCACTCCTGGACTGTAAGCTAGTTCAGACAATGGCGGGTAAGCCAACCAACCGGTTGCTGCAAATTTACCGATGAAAAGAGAGAGGTTAATTAAGATTGCCCCTGCAGCCGTTAACCAAAAACTTAGGGAGTTTAGATAAGGGTAGGCCACATCACGCGCGCCTATTTGCAAGGGAATCAAAATATTGGCTAAGCCAAATATAAATGCCATCGCCATAAAGAAAATCATAATGACACCATGTGCCGTAAAAACTTCATTGAAATGATCTGGTGGTAAAAATCCGTATGACATTCCCGTTGAAAGTGCTTGCTGCATTCGCATCATAATGGCATCTGAGAAGCCTCTTAAGAGCATCACACCCGCGAGTATTAAATACATAATACCTATTTTTTTATGATCGACGGAAGTGAGCCACTCTACCCATAGCCAACGCCATTTTTTATAATAAAAAAGCGCGCCAACAATCACCAAAACAATCAATCCCATAAACATACTCGCACCCATAATGATGGGATTATCTAAGGGAATAGCATCTAGCGTTAATCTACCTAATATTAAATGTTCGAGCATAACTATCTTCCCTTACTTATATTGAATGTGTTTAGAGGTTGAATGACCGTTTAATAGCTTGTAAGTCTCAGGATTCATGTACTGCATCATAATGGTATTAAACAAACCTTTACGAACTGATGAATAATACATGATACTGTCATCTGTGTTTGGCTCCACGAGTTTCTTATAGGTTTCGAGCGTTAATTTCCCTCGTCGTTCTTTCATCTCTTTTGTCCATTTATCGAAGTCTGCCTTAGAAGTAACATGTGTGTTAAAGATCATTCTAAGGAAACCCTTGCCGCTAAAACTAACCGATCGGCCACTATAGGTACCAATGTGGTTTGCAATCAAGTGTAATTGTGTTTTCATCCCAGACATTGTATATATTTGCCCACCTAGTTGTGGAATTTGAAAAGAGTTCATCGGGGAGTCTGCCGTCAGTGAAAAATTGATCGGTGTATCTACGGGAAGCTTTAAGTAATTAATGGTGGCAATACCTTCTTGAGGATAGATGAACAGCCAACGCCACTGTAAGGAAACTACTTGCACTTCAACAGGCTTCACTGTTGATACCAATGGCTTATAAGGATCTAGTTTATGGGTCGAGATCCATATAATTACACCTAAAATGCCACAAATAATAATGGGGGCTATCCACCATGCAGCTTCTAACTTATTATTATGACACCAGTCTGGTGTATACTTTGCCTCTTTATTTGAGGCTCTATACTTGTAGGCGATTATAAAAGTCAGAACGATGACTGGCACAACAATAATCAATAATAAAATGAGCGCTG
>CAUZSH010000004.1:0-42385 GCA_963582935.1 Gammaproteobacteria bacterium | reverse complement strand
TAATGTTTGCGCCTCTACAATTGTTTCTCGTGAGGGACCGAGAATCAAGCAAACAGAAGCGACCCAAATACTTGAAGTATTTAGTGAAAAGGCGCTTCAGTGAAATTAAGGCGTAACACTTGAAAAGCCATCGTATTTAACATAGAATATGCCGGTTCAATCCAATTGAACACTATAAAAACAAGAACTTTAACGGGAGAGTTAAACGATGTACGCAATAATCAAAAGCGGTGGTAAACAATATAAAGCGAAGGAAGGTTCAATTCTTAAGCTAGAAAAAATGGAAGTCGGTATTGGCGAAACCGTTGAATTGACTGATGTGTTGATGGTTTCAGATGGTGAAGATCTTACAGTAGGTACGCCATTTGTAAAAGGCAGCAAAGTGATCGGCGAAGTTGTAGAGCAAGGTCGTCTTAAGAAAATCAAAATTATTAAATTTCGTCGCCGTAAGCACAGCATGACACGTCAAGGTCATCGCCAGTATTTTACAGCGATCAAAGTCACAGCAATTCAAGCATAAGGAGTAAACTCTAATGGCTCATAAGAAAGCAGGCGGTAGTACCCGTAACGGACGTGATTCAAACCCAAAATATTTGGGCGTTAAACGCTTTGGTGGTGAAATGGTTCAAGCAGGCGCAATCATCCTTCGTCAAAGAGGAACACGAGTTCATCCAGGTAAAAATGTAGGCTGTGGTCGCGACCATACTCTATATGCTAAGAGTGATGGTCAAGTTCAGTTCCATTCTGGTGGCGAACATAACCGTAAATTCGTTTCAATTATTGCATAATTGAAAGTTTAGATTCTATTGATAATAACGAAAAGCCCTTAGGGGCTTTTTTTATGCCATCAAATCCAAGCCGACTCTACCTATTTTATTTTTAAGTTTTTTCAGTGAATTTTTGGTTTTAGTCAAACGCTTTTGCGCATCGTCATAAGTTCTAGTAGCAACGGCAGTAACTAAAATATCCAATATGGTTAAGTGACGCAACCTTGCTACCATTGGAACCAGAAGGCTTGTGTCATCTTGATCTCTTGCAGATAGATGGATATTTGCTAAATGGTCAATAGGGGAGTCTGATTGTGTGATGGCGATAACTTTTGCACCCTGAGATCTTGCAAGTTTACAAAGATCAACCAGTGCTTCAGTGCGCCCTGAGTTTGAAATAGCAATTAATACATCATTTTGCTTTAGTGTGCCGGCCGTCATGGTTTGGATGTGCATGTCAGCCGAGCAAATGAATTTTTTACTGATCCTGAAGAACTTATGATATCCATCACTAGCAGTGCATGAAGAGCCACCAAACCCGCTGATTAAAACCGTTTCAGCGCTAATGACTGTGGCGACTGCTTTTTCAAGTTCAGCATTTGAGATTTCATCATCAACGCTATATAATGCGGACATTGCAAATTTACAGACTTTCTTTTTAATATTGGAGATACTTTCATCCATATCCACGTCGATTTTCTCAGAGAACTCTCCTAGGGCAAGGTCTTCCGCAAGTCTGATTTTGAATTCTTGATAACCTTTACATTCGGCAGCTCTACAAAATCGAACAATCGTTGGCTCACTCACCCCGACTTTTTCGGCGATTGTGGTGATATTAAGTGAAGGTACTTCGTGGGCATTATCTAAAATCCAGTTGGCAACTTTATGTTCAGATTTTCTGAATTTAAAATCACCATCCCGCATTTTTTGGGTTAGTCGCTTGCTCATTACGTTTCTCCGAGTAGTAGAAATTGGTTTCTGGATAAGTATAACAAAAAACCATGGGGCGAGTAATTTAATTTCAGCAAAGCAATGGGGACCGTCATGACTTGTAAGGTGGCTAACCCGAATAAGTTTCACCAATTTTTTATATTGACCTCAGCTCGGAGAAAAAAGCGTTGTTAGGTCATTGAGATACCTTTTTCCTAGTTTCGTAGTTTGAATCACATTGCTAGGGAGCAATAGCGACTTAGATCTAGCCATCGCTAATGGTTTCGCAATATTCTTGATACTTATCCCAGTACGGTTTTCAAAAACATCTTGAGTGATCCCTTGATTTAAACGAAGGGCATTTATCATAAATTCATAAGGAATTTCATCTTCTGTAATGGTTTCAAATCCTTGGATATACTTAGGTTGAGATAAGTATTGTTTTGGGTGGCGATGCTTCCATATTCTCATAATGGTTTTATTTTTTATATCCGTGAGTTTGCCATGAGCGCCAGCACCAATGCCAATGTAGTCTCCAAATAGCCAATAATTAAGATTGTGTTTTGCCTGAGTTTCTGGCGATTTGCTGTAAGCAGATATTTCATATTGCGAGAAGCCAGAATTGTCTAGTAAAGTTTTACCTTGCCTTTCGATTTCATATAGTGTGTCTTCATCAGGTAGTGTGGGTGGGAAGGCGTAAAACTTCGTGTTAGGCTCTAATGTTAACTGATACCAAGAGAGGTGAGTGGGATTGAAATCAATCGCCTTTTGTAAGTCATATAAGGCATCTTCTACAGTTTGAGAGGGCAAGCCATGCATGATATCGATATTAAAGTTGTGAAACCCTGCAGTGGTGAGATTATTGATCGCTGTTTCCACTTGAGCGTTGTCATGGATTCTTCCCAAGGACTTTAGTTTATCGTTCTGAAAACTCTGTACCCCCAAAGAAACGCGGTTGATTCCCATATCTTTATATTCAGAAAAATTTCCATGCTCAATGGTTCCAGGGTTCGCTTCAATGGTGATTTCAACCTGATCTTCTAGTGGAATATTTTTAAAGATAAATTCAAATAAACGCGCCATTTCGGTGCTGGAAAATGCAGAAGGTGTACCACCCCCTAAAAAAATTGAAATAATTTTACGATCTTGGAGGGCATCTAAGTGTGAGATTAGATCCCTTATAAGGGCATCAATATATTCTTTGGCTGGGATTTTGTTTTTGATTGGGTGTGAGTTAAAGTCACAATAAGGGCATTTTTTGACGCACCAAGGAAAATGAATATAAAGACTTAAAGGTGGAAGTTTGAGCACAAAAAACCGTTATGGTAAAACCTAGTAGGCGGCTATTTTATGCGAATGATTAACACATCGCAATGCGCGCGTTGCAAAACACCATTTGCGGTAGAGCCAATAAAGCGTTCTACACCATGTCTGCCATGACTCCCAATGATGACGATATCGCACTCAATTTCTTTTGCAAGTTCGACAATTTTACGTTTTGGTGAGCCGTGCAAAAGATGGTAGTCTGCTTCCATATCAATCTTGGCTTCAAGCGCTTTAAGTTTGCGCATGTTGCCGTCTTCTAAGTGGTCTTCTAAATCAGCAATAGAAGGCACACCAGACGCCATATAATAAGGGATATTTGGCAATACATTTATGACACTTAGACGTGCGTTGTTTCGTTTTGCTAAGGCAACGGCTTGGTCTGTTACAGCTTTGTTATCGCCATGAAGATCCGTTGCTAGAAGGATATGTTTATATGAATACATTTATTGTCCCCTGATATTTTAATTTCTCAAATTTCTCATTAGGCCCTTAGTATATAATAGCTGGAGGTATTGATCTATGGTTATGTATGAAATTGTTTTATTGATAAACATCACAAGTGATTTTTCCAAATCTATCTTTTTGACAACCTTTGCCACAGATAATTTTATTAAAATCACCCTCAAGGGGTACTAGGGTTATACCCCGACTTTTGTCCTTAGCTAGAAACTGATCAGAACATTAAAAAGATAGGCTTAAATTAGCTGTTCTTTTTTCTATATGGAATATACTTTATTCCAATTGCTACGAGTAAATATATATATCGTATTTTTGGATTCATCTTGTAAGAACGTAGTGTATTGTATTTACTAGATTTATGGAATCCAATATACTCATCCAAAGATTGCAATTTCAATTAATCGATATTTAACAGTAAAATGGGATCACTAATCTCTTTACTAACCCCAACCATGAAAAAAATCGAATGATAATTTGCCTTTTAAAATTTTGCCATTAGAATATGGTAACTTCAGCACATTCGTAATTTTTATGCCTAATACTTTCAAAAAGTCAGATATTAAAAAAGTTCTCTTGCTCGGCTCGGGCGGTATTCGCATTTCCCAAGCGGGTGAATTTGATTATTCAGGATCTCAAGCGATTAAAGCACTCAAAGAGGAAGGAATCAAAGTTATCTTGGTAAATCCCAATATTGCGACGATTCAAACAGATCCAGAAATGGCAGATGAGGTTTATTTTGATCCTTTGGACTTACCTCATGTCACAAAAATTATTGAAAAAGAAAAGCCAGATGCAATCTTATTGGGCTTTGGTGGGCAAACAGCGCTTAATCTAGGGTTAAAGCTTGAAGAAAAGGGCGTGTTAGCCTTACATAATGTTAAAGTGCTGGGCACGAGTGTGCAAACTATTCGAGAAGCTGAAGATCGAGGTTTATTTAAAGATAAACTAGAGGAAATTGGTGTTCATTCTGCAAGAAGTTTCGTGGCAACGGATGTTGATGAAGCTCTGAAGTGTGGACGTAAAATTGGTTATCCATTAATGATGCGATCAGGCTTTTCTTTAGGTGGTTTAGGCTCGGGTGTTGTGTATTCGGAAGAAGAATTACAGTCACGTGCGGTAGAGGTATTTCATGCTGCACCTCAAATTTTGATTGAAGAAAGTTTGCTCGGTTGGAGTGAATTTGAATATGAAATTGTGCGAGATGTCTCTGGAAATGTTCTCACGGTTTGTAACATGGAAAATTTTGATCCAATGGGCATCCATACGGGTGAAAGTATTGTGGTCTCTCCATCACAATCCCTAAATAATGAGGAATATCACCGTCTACGTAAAGTAGCGATTGATGTGGCAAATCATTTTAATATTATTGGTGAATGTAATATTCAATACGCTTTCAACCTTGAGACTTCCGAATACCGCGTCATTGAAATTAACCCAAGATTATCCCGCTCAAGCGCATTGGCATCAAAAGCAACAGGCTATCCGCTTGCGTTTATTGCCACCAAGCTTTCGCTTGGATATAAACTCTATGAGTTAGAGAACTCTGTTACAAAACAAACGTGCGCCTTCTTTGAGCCGGCTTTAGATTATATCGTGGTGAAAATCCCAAGATGGGATACGCACAAGCTTAAAAAAGCAGAGCGTTTTATCGGTACTGAGATGAAGTCTGTGGGTGAGGTGATGGCAGTTGGTCGTTCTTTCTCTGAAGGGTTGCAAAAAGCCATTGGTATGCTGAATATCGGTGCGGCTGATTTGGCAGATTATCCTTTTGAGATCGCCAATATTCAGGAAGAAATTGAGCGCGCAACAGACCGCCGTATTTTTGCCCTATATGCGTTTTTTATTAAAGGTGGCTCCATAGATGAGGCGCATAAAATGTCTTGTATCGATAAATGGTTTTTGAATCATGTCAAAACGATCGCGGATATGGAAAATACACTCCGTCGTTTAGACACCATGAGCCCGCAACTTTTAAGGGAAGCGAAGAAATTAGGGTTTTCGGATAAAAGTATTGCCAAATTTAGAGATATGGATGTAAAAGCGTTAAGAGCTTGGCGTATTTCCCATGGTATCACGCCTGTGGTAAAGCAGATTGATACGCTTGCAGGTGAGTTCGAAGCCGATACTAATTATTTATATATGACTTATCATGGCATTGAGCATGACGTTTTACCTTCTGCAGAAAAGGCCACTTTGGTTTTAGGTTCTGGACCTTATAGTATCGGTTCTTCTGTCGAGTTTGACTGGTGTGGTGTGACCACTGCACATACTTTGAAAAAGCTAGGTGAATCTCCAATTATTATCAATTCAAACCCTGAAACGGTTTCGACAGATTATGATGAATCAGATCGCCTTTATTTTGAACAACTAACATTGGAGCGTGTTCAAGACATTGCAGATTTTGAAAATTTAAAAGGCATTGTGGTTTCAGTGGGTGGACAGATTGCAAATAATCTGGTGATTCCACTTTCTGAAGGTGGCTATACTATTTTAGGCACATCGCCTGAAAATATTAACCGTGCAGAAAATCGAGCAATCTTCTCTGAGCTGTTGAATACCATTAATGTGGATCAACCAGCATGGCAGTCCATCACAACACTAGATAAAGCAAAAGAGTTCGCAGAAGAGGTGGGTTATCCAATCTTAGTTCGTCCTTCTTATGTGCTTTCTGGTGCGGCAATGAATGTGATTGGTTCCGTCAATGAGCTTGAAAAATATTTGTTAGAGGCAACACTGGTTTCTCCAGAGCATCCAGTTGTGATCTCTGATTTTATTAAACATGCAAAAGAATTAGAAATGGATGGCGTTGCCGAGAATGGTAAGATCGCCATTTATGCGATTTCTGAACATATTGAGAATGCAGGAGTTCATTCAGGGGATGCCACTATCGTGCTGCCACCTCAACGTCTGTACCTTGAAACCATTCGCCGTGCTAAAAGCATTACGAAGAAGATTGTAAAAGAGCTGAATATTTCAGGACCCTTTAATATTCAATTTATTGCTAAAGAAAATAACTTAAAAGTGATTGAATGTAACTTGCGCGCTTCTCGCTCGTTCCCATTTGTATCAAAAGTCACGGGCTATAATTTCATTGATATCGCGACAAAAATTGTCATGGGAAAATATACACCTCGACACTACAATACCCTAGATTTGGATTATGTAGGCGTTAAAACCTCTCAATTTTCCTATAATCGGCTAAAGGGTGCAAACCCTGTGGCGCATGTGGAAATGTCCTCCACTGGGGAAGTGGCTTGCATTGGTGAAGATTTACTGGAGGCCTTTTATAAGTCTTGGCAGGCCACAGAACTCAGCGTGAAGCGTAAACGTGTTTTTCTTTCTATCGGTGGCGATAAAAAGTCTAAGTTGTTGGTAGAAATCAAAATATTGAGTGACTTAGGCTGGGAATTATTTACCACAGAAGGAACACAAAAATACCTTGAAAAAAATGGTATCGCTTCTATTTGTGTGCATAAAATTAGTGAAGAATTAATGCCCACGGTTGAAAGTTTAATTACGAATCGCGAAGTTGATTTGATTATCAATATTCCTCGTAGAGAGCGACATGTGAGCGAAGAAAATGTCTCGGATGGCTTTAAGATTAGACGTTTAGCAATCGACCATCACGTGCCCTTGATTACAAATTTACAGATTGCAGAAATAATGATGCAATCTCTGGCTAAACTTCATGATAAACCTGTCCAGGTTGCATCATGGCGTGAGTATATGGAGCTTCGTTAAAACCTATGATTTCTTTTCAATCTGTCACATTACAACTTGGTCTTAAACCTCTTTTTAAAGAAGCTTCTTTTTGTTTTTACCCAGGACAAAAAATTGGCATCATCGGGAAAAATGGTGCTGGAAAAACCACCTTGTTTGCCATGGTTATGAAAATGATTGAACCTGATGAAGGTTCGGTTGAGGTAGCAAGTGCGTTAAAAATTGCCTACGTCATGCAGGAAATTACGGCATTAGATGCAACCGTCATTGATTATGTTCAGTCAGGAGATGAGGCATTATTTGATCTTGGCCGTCGAATTCAAAAACTATCGACTTCCTCTGATGAGAAAGAATTAAATGAATTGGCGCATCTACATGAAGAGTTTGAATCACTTGGCGGTTACCAATTGCGCCCTCGAGCATTTCAACTTTTACATGGACTTGGATTTAGTGATGCTCAAATTGAAAATAAAGTACGTGACTTATCGGGTGGTTGGCAAATTCGCTTAAATCTAGCTAAGGCTTTGATTAAACAGTCTGATATATTATTGCTTGATGAGCCGACAAACCATTTGGATGTTGAGGCGGTGATGTGGCTAGAAAAATGGCTGTCACAGTATCCAGGGATGATGTTATTGATTTCGCATGATCGTGTTTTTCTGGATAATACCGTCACGAATGTGGCGCATATTGATGATCAAGCCATTAAAATGTACGGCGGAAACTATTCTCAGTTTGAGAAGCAGCGGGCTGAATCTTTGATATTGCAACAAAAATCTTATGTGAAGCAACAAAAAAATATCACACATTTGCAGTCATTTGTGGATCGCTTTAAAGCAAAAGCTTCAAAAGCGAAACAAGCACAAAGCCGCATGAAGATGCTGGATAAAATCCAACAGGTTGAAGCGGTTAGAGAAGCATCGGACTTTAGTTTTAACTTTTCAGATGTAGAGGCCCTTGGTGGCCCGCTGTTAACGCTTGCAAATGCTGATCTAGGTTATAGTGCCGGCAACCCCATTTTAAACAATGTAAACAGCTCCATTTTATCAGGAATGCGTGTCGGATTATTGGGTGTAAACGGTGCAGGTAAATCAACTTTTATTAAGTCAATGGTGGGGAAGCTTGCCTTACTAGATGGTGAATATATTCCCCACCCGAAGCTAAAAATTGGTTACTTTGAGCAGCACTCTATACAGCAATTACATTTGCAAGAAACGCCCTTGGAGCATCTACAATCTATTGATAAAAACCAAACTGAAGGGCAGCTACGAAGCTTTTTGGGGAAATTTGCTTTTTCTAATGAGATGGCGTTAACCAAGGTGCATCATTTTTCAGGTGGTGAGAAAGCAAGGCTTGCATTGGCAATGATTACTTATCAAAAACCCAACCTTTTGCTATTAGATGAGCCGACAAACCATTTGGATATTCATATGCGCCAAGCATTAACTGTGGCAATGCAAACCTATGAAGGTGCCGTGATTATTGTTTCGCATGATCGTTTTTTGCTTGAGGCGACCGTAGATGAGTACTGGTTGGTGAATAAGGGGGCAGTCACGCCATTTAAAGGCGACCTTGCAGATTATCAAAAATTTATTACGACACAAAAAACTGAAGATGCTTCAAATAAGTCTATGGATAATAAAAGTGATGATTTATCTCAGGACAAAAATACAAAGAAAGTGAATCGTAAAGAAAATGCTAAAAAAAGACGACAGCTTTTACCTTTAAAGCGTAGAGCAGATAAGCTTGAGAAAGAGCTAGCGCACGCGCAATCAACGCTGAGCGACCTTGAAACTCAAATGCAATCTCCTGAAGTATTTGAAGCGTCTAATAAGGATATTTTGAAAGGTTTGGTGAGTCAACATGCCACCTTGAAATCAGATATTGAACGCATTGAAAGTGAGTGGTTAGACGCAAGTGAGGCGTATGAGGCTAAGCTTGGCGAGTGAATTTTTTATACTGCTGGTAATAATGATTTCCGATTAAGAGTGGTATGAGGTTAAGTAATGCCAACCCAGCCAACAAGTAAAACCAATTTTCTGTTGCCCAGTGAGCATGGGTATCAATAAAATAAAGAGACATATAAATTGCAAAGACCAATAAACCACTCAAGCCATTAAACATGCCCTCGGCTTTTCCTTGTAAATGGATCTCTGTATTTCTTTGCGCTAAAGTGACCACAATCGCCCAAGATGCCAAAGCAATTCCGATAATCAGAAATATGCCAAGAGCATAGACAAAAGTATAATTTGAGGCAAGTAAGCAAAAGAATACAATACTCGTCAGCAGTGAAAAAACAATAGTCTTCACTTCACCGTAAACATCCGAAAGTAAAGGAATTAAGATACATCCAATAATAAACCCGGCTGAAAAAACAATTTCCACCATTCCAAACTCAAAGGTATTGCCCTCTAAGGTATTCTTAACGTATGGTGCAATTAATGCAGGCGCAGTCATAAATATTGCTGTAAAAATCACCTGTGATCCAAAGAAATACCATAGAAATTTCTTTTGGTTTAAATATCGAAATACCTCACGCCAGCCCTCGATAAAGCTTTCATGTCTTTCAGGGTATCTTGGTATGGATTTTATTAAAACGCTCGCGATAATTGCCATGGCTGAAAGCGCAAACATGATGAAAATAATAGTGGATAGTTCAAATAATGGAAGTAACGCACCACCTGTCGCCATGCCTGTAATCATGCCAATTTCAATCGCCGTATCCATGGTGCTGTTTGCGTAAAGAAGTTGATCGTCATCATTAATGATTTCACGCATTAAGATTAGATTTGCAGGGAAGAAGAGGCTATAAAATACTCCCCAAATGAGTGTGAAAACAAAAACTTGGAAAATGGTATCTAAGCCAAAAAATAAAAACGTAGTAAGAAGCAGTATGGCTCGAGCAATATTACAAATTACGATGATATGTTTTTTGGAATATTTATCCGCAATATAACCAGTAATAGGTGCAAGTAAAGGTTGGGGTAGCCACCATGTTGTCATAAAAATAACCATAGAGGTGATTGAGTTGTTAATAGACAGGATGTGCCAGCTCAATACAACATAGGCTATTCCTGTTACCATTGCAGAAATAAAAGAAGCTGAAATAATGCAATTGAAGGAAAAATTACGAAACAATACTGCTCGTTTTTGTAGGTAATTCATAATGACTCATTGACCTTTTGTACAAGGTATTTTCATGGTGGAAATTTTAATTCTTTCGAGATAGTAAACTATTCTGAGCTACTTGGTCAACTCAGCCAAAGTCGATCTACGTTTTATCCCAAGTTTCTACTTTAAAGTCAAATTGATTGCGCTCATTTTTAGTGAACCTTTCAACTGCCTGCAAACTCCAATCATCTTTATTCCAAACAGGGAAGTATGCGTCTGCTTTAATCTGTGTATCCACAGTGCTGATATACATGCGGTTAACCAAACCAAGGGATTGGCTATAAATGTTGGCGCCACCGATAATCATAATCTCTGGCTCATCTTTGCAGGCGGTCAATGCGTCTTTAAGGTTGTGAAAAACTTCACAACCGTGAATCTGGAGATCTTCTTGTCTAGTAAGGACTATGTTGCGTCTATTTGGCAGTGGTTTTCCGATTGAATCAAAAGTGGTTCTTCCCATAATGATGGGCTTGTTTAAAGTTTGCTTTTTAAAAAATCGCAAGTCATCAGTAAGTTTCCAAGGTAGGGTATTTTGATAGCCAATTCCTTGGTTTAAATCATAAGCAACAATAAGAGAAATCATAGGAAATAAAGTGGTAACTATTTGTTTAGATAGATTTTATCTGGAGTTTTGTTGAAAAAATAGCCGTACCTACCATTATCTTAATCATACTTAAAATTAACACTGCATTTCTTTGATTTCGGTGCTAGAATTAGCGAGAGTGAGAGCAAATGACCTGTAAGCGCTAACATGAAGTATATAGCGAGTATCAAAGACCTTAAAAAAAGAAAATTGATCGTTGAATCAAGAAAATTGATGTCCGTAACAACTTGGCGCCGCCGCGTATTGTTCTGGGGTGGTGGTGTCGCCGTTGGGCTTGTTTGTGTGCTTTTTGCCTTTTTGTGTGATTCTGTGGACTATAAATTTGCAGCATTGGTGGATCAATATCCCTACGCGCCTTTTCTTATCACGCCTCTTGGATTTATGGTTATTGTTTATATTATGCGTAATATGTTTTCAGGGTCAGAAGGTAGTGGGATTCCGCAGGTCATGGCGGCCTTATCCGTTAAAAACCCGAAACGCAGAAAAACTTTGGTATCGATTAGAATTGCTCTGGGTAAATTTGTGTTGACGATCTTTGGTTTTATGTGTGGCGCATCCATTGGTCGAGAAGGCCCAACGATTCAATTAAGCGCCTCTATTATGCATAGACTTGGTAGAATAGGGCATTTTCATCGTGATGACGCTGAGCGTGGACTTTTGTTAGCAGGAGGGGCAGCAGGGATTGCGGCTGCGTTTAATGCGCCATTGGCTGGAATTGTTTTTGCTATTGAAGAGTTAGCGGGATCCTATGACAAAGGTGTCAGCGGTACAATCATTACCACGGTTGTGTTATCTGGATTTGTTGCGCTTGAAATACTCGGAAATTACACATATTTTGGTGTGAGTGCGGCAACTTTAGATGTATCACAGGGCTGGTATGTTATTTTAATTGTGGCCGTCATTGGTGGCTTTTTTGGGGGAGTTTTTAGTTGGTTATTAATTTTTCTATCAGGGAAAATGATTCGAGTTGTCAGCCGGCACCCTTTATGGGTGGCAGGTATTTTGGGGTTTTTGGTCGCGCTGATCGGATTTGTTAGTCAAGGGGAAACTTATGGTAGTGGCTTTGATGCGGCAAAGCACCTCTTGTTAGGAGATCAGGCGGCAGTAGCACCCTTATATGGGTTGTATAAAATGTTTGCGACATTATTAACATATTTAAGCGGGATTCCCGGTGGAATATTTGCACCATCTCTTTCGGCAGGGGCAGGCTTTGGTGCTATGCTCACAAGTTTTTTTGACCCTCAATATGCCGGCGCAGTTATCTTGCTTGGGACAGTAGCTTATTTTTCAGGTGTTGTGCAAAGCCCCATCACTTGCTTTATTATTGTGTCCGAGATGACTGCAAGTGCCACAGGGGGTATGTTGTTGCCCATTATGCTAACCTCCTTGATCGCAACAGGAGTCTCACGCCAAGTGTGCAGGGAACCTTTATATCACGCCTTATGCAAACGCTACATCGAGAAACTCAAGGACATGAAAAAAAATCAGGAAACTATGGCGAATCAGTAGACAAATTGCACGATTACTTATAGAATTTCCGTCCAAATTTAATACATAACATCATCCCAGAGGATATAAGTAATGCAAGTAACCGTTGAGAAAAAAGAAGGCATTCATTGTGAACTCGCCATTGAAGTTCCTTTTATCGAAATTGATAAAGAAGTCACAAAGCGTCTTCAGAAAATTGCTAAAACTGCTAAATTTGATGGTTTTCGTCCAGGCAAAGTTCCTGTAAATTTTGTTAAGAAGCGTTATGGCGAAGAAATCCGCTTTGAAGTCATTGGTGACGTGTTGCCTCAAAAATATGTAAAAGCAATCCAGGATGAGTCATTAAATGCTGCAGGTGTTGAGATTGATATTAAACACAATAAAGAAGGCGAAGACCTGAAGTTCACAGTTCACGTTGAGCTATACCCAGAAATTGAAGTCTCAGGTTTAGATCAGATTGAAGTTGAGAAGCCTTTAGTTGCCATTGGTGATGTTGAAGTTGAAAAAATGATCGATAATCTTCGTAAACAAGTTGCGACTTGGAAAACAGTTGAGCGTGAAGCTAAAGATGGTGACACGGTTGTGATTGATTTTGTTGGCACCAAGGATGGTGAGGAATTTGGTGGTGGCTCTGCGAAGGATCAAAACCTCGTGCTTGGTTCTGGTCAAATGATTCCAGGATTTGAGGCTGGTGTTATTGGTATGAAAAAAGCTGATATTAAAACCATTGATGTGACTTTCCCTGAAGATTACCAAAGTGTCGATCTAGCAGGTAAAGAAGTACAGTTTGAAATTACATTAAATGAAGTCAAAGAGGCAGAGCTTCCTGAAATTAATGAAGAGTTTGCTAAGAAATTTGGTGTCGATGGAGATGTTGAGGCATTTTATACTGAAATTCGTGGAAATATGGACAGAGAGCTTCGTGCTGCAATCAAAAAAGCTGTAAAAGAGCAAATATTTGATGGTCTTAAGAAAACAAACGAAGTAGAAGTGCCAAAAACTTTGATTCAGAATGAAATTAAACGTGCAAAAGAAGATTTAATGAAACGTATGGGTGGAAATGATTCTCAAGTAAAACTAGAAGATATTCCAGACGATTTATTTAAGGATGCATCAGAAGCACGTATCAAGCTTGGCTTAATTGTGAATGCGATTGTTGAAAAGAACAAACTTGAAGCATCAAATGAAAAGGTGACTGCAATGATCGAGGAAATGGCTTCTGTATACGAAGATGCGGAAGAAGTTAAAGCGCACTATCGTGACAATGAAAAAGACCTTGAAAATATCAAAGGTGCGGTCGTAGAAGATGAATTGGTTGAGTTTGTATTAAGCCAAGCCAAAGTGACTGAAAAAGAAACTGATTTCTTTGAGCTTATCCGCACGACTATGGCAAATTCACAAATGCAATAAAAATTGTGGCTATTACTGCTAGATAATAACTACCTTGCACATTAAACTAGATCGCAGTATCACTGTGATTTTTTTTGTCTAAAATTTAGAGGATTTCAATATGTTAACAAATACATTAGTGCCAATGGTCGTGGAGCAGACCTCACGAGGCGAACGTTCTTATGATATATACTCTAGACTACTGAAAGAACGAATTGTTTTTTTAAATGGTGAGGTCAATGATGTTTCATCGAACCTAGTCATTGCGCAGCTGTTATTTCTTGAGTCAGAAAACCCCGATAAAGATATTAGTTTTTATATCAACTCTCCTGGTGGCATGGTGACAGCTGGTATGGGTGTTTATGATACGATGCAATTTATTAAACCTGATGTGAGCACCATTTGTATTGGTATGGCAGCGAGTATGGGTGCATTGTTATTAACTGCAGGCGCTAAAGGCAAGCGATTTTCTTTGCCGAACTCTCAAATTATGATTCATCAACCTTTAGGTGGCTTTCAGGGTCAAGCTTCAGATATTGAAATTCATGCTAAAAACACACTTAAAATCAAAGAAACTTTAAACCGTATTTTGGCGCACCACTCAGGTCAGGATTATAAGAAAATGGTAAAAGATACAGATCGTGATAACTTTATGGATGCCAAAGAAGCAAAGGATTACGGGTTGATCGACGAAGTGATTAAATCTCGCCCAGATCTGGGGAAGAAATAGATATTTGTTGTGTAAGTAGACTTGTAATTGGGAGTTTTGCCACAATGTCTATATGGTTAAACTATATTACATATTAAATTTAAGGGTTCAAAGATGCCAAGAAAAAGAAAAACAAGTAGCGTCAAGGATGATTCAGGTAAAACTTTATATTGCTCATTTTGTGGAAAAAGCCAACATGAAGTTAAAAAACTCATTGCAGGGCCATCTGTTTATATTTGTGATGAATGCGTTGATTTATGCGAGGATATCATTGTTGAAGAAGCAGATGGTGGGAGCATTGAAGAGAGTGAAAACAAAAAAAATCTAACGCCCGCTGAGATAAAATCACATTTAGATGAATATGTTATTGGACAAGAATATCCAAAAAAAGTCTTGGCAGTAGCAGTTTACAATCACTACAAAAGAATCAATAACCCCAAGAAAACGGAAGATGATGTCTCTTTGTCAAAAAGCAATATTTTGCTTATTGGACCGACAGGGAGCGGTAAGACACTTTTAGCGCAAACGCTTGCTAAAATGTTAGACGTGCCTTTTGCTATCGCGGATGCAACGACCTTAACGGAAGCGGGCTATGTAGGCGAAGACGTTGAAAACGTGATTCAGAAATTACTGCAAAATGCAGATTATAATGCTGAAAAAGCACAGCGAGGCATTATTTATATTGATGAAATTGATAAAATTGCACGTAAATCTGAAAATGCTTCTATCACGCGTGATGTTTCTGGCGAAGGTGTTCAGCAAGCATTGTTGAAGCTTATTGAAGGTACTGTTGCCTCTGTGCCACCTAAAGGCGGGCGAAAGCATCCACAACAAGAATTTGAACAGGTGGACACTTCAAGCATTCTCTTTATTTGTGGTGGTGCTTTTTCAGGTATTGAAAATATTATTCGACAACGCACCGAAAAGGCAAGTATTGGTTTTGGTGCTGAAGTAGTTAGCAAAGATGACCAGCAAACGGCGACTGATTTGATGAAACAAGTGGAGCCGAGTGATCTGGTGAAGTTTGGAATTATCCCTGAGTTTATTGGCCGTCTGCCTGTCACAGCTGTGCTTGAAGAGCTTGATGAAGATGCTCTGATTAAGATTTTAACAGAGCCTAAAAATGCATTGGTAAAACAATACCGGCATTTATTTGAATTAGAAGACATTGAGATTGAGTTTAAAAAAGAAGCCATTTTAATGGCAGCCAAGATGGCTGTCACTCGTAAAACAGGTGCTAGGGGGTTAAGGTCCATTATGGAGAACGCTTTACTTGATGCTATGTTTGAGGTGCCATCTCAATCGAATGTCAAAAAGATTCTGATTGACGCAAGAGTTATCAAGGGTGAGGCGATGCCACTCATTGTTTTGGAAAATGACGAAGAAATTAGACTGTCTTCTGCAGGGTAATTAAAATGAATGAAATCCTCCAAGAATCTGATACAGGCTTATATCCTGTTTTACCACTAAGAGACGTGGTTGTTTATCCTTACATGGTTATTCCGCTTTTTGTTGGGCGTGAAAAATCAGTACGCGCTATTGAAGCATCAATGGCAAACAATCAAAAAATTATTTTGATTGCTCAAAAAACCTCGAGCGATGAAGTGCCAACACTTGAAAATATGTACCAAATTGGCACACTTGCCACAATTTTGCAGCTAATGAAGTTGCCTGATGGCACCATAAAAGTATTAGTTGAGGGCGAAAAGCGCGTCATGGTGCGAGAATTTGTCCTTGATGCACCTTATATTTCTGGAAAAGTGGACGTTATTGAAGAAAACATCCTTCCAGATGATTTATCTGAGGCTTTAAGACGAACACTGATGTCTGAGTTTGAGCAGTATGTGAAGTTGAATAAAAAAATTCCACCTGAGGCAATTAGCTCTATAGGCGATACAACGGATATTGGACGAATATCAGATACGATTATTGCGCATATGACGCTAAAAATTGATGAGCGACAAATCATTCTTGAATTAACCGATCCAAAAGCTCGTGCTGAAAAATTAGCCGAGTTTATTCAAAATGAAATTGAAGTGCTGTATGTTGAAAAATCTATTCGTACGCGTGTCAAAAAACAAATGGATCAAAATCAAAAAGAGTATTACCTGAATGAACAAATGAAAGCCATCCAGTCTGAATTAGGCGAAGATGAGGATGGCTATAATGAAATTCAGGAATTGGAAAAAAATATATCTGAAAGCAAAATGAGCGCAGAAGCCGAAAGCAAAGCTAAATCAGAGATTAAAAAGCTTAAAATGATGCCAACTTCTTCTGCGGAAGCGACGGTTGTTCGAAATTATATTGACACTTTATTGGGTGTTCCTTGGCGTAAGCGCTCCAGAATACGTAAAAACATTAACCGAGCTGAAGAAATATTAAATGAAGATCATTATGGTCTCGAGAAGATTAAAGAAAGAATTCTCGAATATTTGGCGGTACAGCAACGGATGCGCAAGTTAAAAGGTCCGATCTTGTGCCTTGTCGGACCTCCAGGTGTGGGAAAGACTTCTCTAGGTGAGTCTATTGCTCGCGCTACAGGGAGAAAGTTTATTAGAATGGCTTTAGGTGGTGTAAGAGATGAAGCTGAGATTCGTGGTCATAGACGAACTTATATTGGCTCAATGCCAGGGCAAATCATTCAAAAAATGACAAAATCAGGCGTTAAAAATCCACTATTTTTACTTGATGAAATTGATAAGATGAGCACAGATTTTCGTGGTGATCCTGCTAGCGCGATGCTCGAAGTTTTAGATCCTGAGCAAAATAATTCATTTAATGATCATTATTTAGAAGTGGATTATGATTTATCGGATGTTATGTTTGTTGCAACAGCAAATTCGATGAATATTCCTTCACCACTTTTAGATAGGATGGAGATCATTCATCTTTCAGGCTATACCGAGGATGAAAAATTAAACATTGCCAGAAAGTACCTGATACCACGAAAAATTAAACACTCTGGCCTAAAAGATCATGAAATTACAATAAATGATTCGGCGATTAAGGAAATTATCAGGACCTATACAAGAGAAGCAGGTGTGCGTTCGATCGAGAGGGAAATTGCAAAAATTTGCCGCAAAGTTGTTAAGCAGATACTGATGAATGATAATGTTACTGCAGTGATAATATCTGATGCAAACCTTGAAGAATATCTAGGTGTTAAAAAATTCAGATATGGCGTTGCTGAAGTAACGGGTGCGGTTGGACAGGTAACAGGCCTTGCCTGGACACAGGTGGGCGGGGAGCTTCTTACGATTGAAGCTGCTGCGGTTCCTGGGAAAGGTAAAGTGATTCGCACGGGTAAACTTGGTGAGGTTATGCAGGAAAGTATTCAAGCAGCCTTGACGGTTGTGCGAAGCTTGTCGGATAAATACAACATCCCACAAGACTTTCATGAGAAAAAAGACTTACATATTCATGTGCCAGAGGGAGCCACACCCAAAGATGGTCCTAGTGCTGGGGTTGCAATGTGTACTGCCTTAATTTCAGTCTTGACAGATATACCTGTGCGCCATGATATTGCCATGACGGGTGAAATAACGCTTAGAGGTGAAGTGTTGCCTATTGGTGGCTTAAAAGAGAAACTTTTAGCTGCACTTAGGGGTGGTATAAAAACGGTTTTAATCCCTCATGAGAATGAACGAGATTTAAAAGAAATTCCTGAAAATGTTAAAATGGGGCTAAAAATTATCCCTGTTAAGTGGATAGATGAAGTTTTGAAAGCGGCATTAGAGCAGGACCAAAAGGGTGTTATGTAGCCTAAGATTGCTTTTTTTATATAAAATACCTAAAAATTTAATTACCTACGTTGACGATCTCGATAACCCTTGTTATAACTGGCTTTGTTAGATTTTATCTAAAAATTGTTTTAACGAAACTAAATGAGGATCATCCTGTGAATAAGAGTGAATTGGTAAGCGCAATTGCAAAAGAAGCTGATATAACAAAAGAAATGGCACACAGAGTTTTAGATGCGACATTGAAGTCTATCGAATCTGCTTTAAAGGCTGGCGAACAAGTGAGCCTAGTTGGCTTTGGTTCATTTTTAGTGCGTGAAAGAGCAGCAAGGTTAGGTCGTAACCCAAAAACGGGTGAGCCAATGCAAATCAGCGCTTCTAAATCACCTGTATTTAAAGCTGGTAAGTTATTGAAAGATTCTGTAAACTAGCTGGCGATAAATGGGTGTTTAGCTCAGCTGGGAGAGCATCGCCCTTACAAGGCGAGGGTCGGGGGTTCGAGCCCCTCAACACCCACCATTTATCAAAGATATTTTTGTGTTTATAGTTCTTATGGACCGGTAGTTCAGCTGGTTAGAATGCTTGCCTGTCACGCAGGAGGTCGCGGGTTCGAGTCCCGTCCGGTCCGCCACTATTTTTTTCTTGTTTTATTCCTATGAGATAGCTTCGAACTCTCTACCTTAATGGTGTATAATCCCTCCTAAATTTTAATTTCAATAGGGTTGGTAAATAGATGCTTCAGTCTATGCGTGAAAAAATGTCAGGTTGGATAACGGGCGTAATTATTGCTGTAATCTGCTTAGTGTTTGTGTTGTTTGGTGTTGGCAGTTATTTTGAGGGAGGTTCTCCGCAATCACAAGTCGTTGCCAAAATTGGAGATCAAACCATTACTGAAAATCAGGTCTTAAACCAACTAAACAGAATGCGTCAAACTTTATTAAGCCAAGGTGTTACCGATCTCAATAATCCAAAGTGGCGAAAAGAAGCTTTACAGGGTTTGATTGATCAATCGCTTCAAGTTGCAGGCGCAGATAATATTGGCGCATTGGTGAGCACAAACCAGGTGAATCAATTTATTTACCAAGTACCGCAATTTATGGAAAATGGGCAATTCTCAATGCCTCTGTACGAGCAATTTACCCGCAATTCTGGAATGGATACTGCCATGTTGAGAGATTATCTATCAGATCAGCTTGTGATTTCACAAGTCACTTCAGGCATTGCGGGTACAGATTTCACCTTGCCTTCTGAGGTCTCCTCTTTCACTGACTTATTGCTACAAAAGAGAAATATCAGCTACACTCTAATTAAAAGCGATGACTTTAAAGACAAGGTGAAACCAACAGATGAGGCACTAAAATCGTATTACAATGAACATAAAGAAAGTTATAATAGGCCTGCAGAAGTCAGTATTCAATATATTCAGCTTTCCCTAGACAGCTTGGCAAAAGAAATTAAAATACCTGAAATTGAAGTACAACAATATTACAATGCAAATAAACATGCCTACCAACAACCAGAGCAAAGGAAAGCATCACATATTTTACTGTCGCTACCAACAGATGCGACATTGGTTCAAAAAGAAGTTGTTGAGGAAAAAGCAAAACGCATTGAATCAGAATTAAAATCAGGAGAATCCTTCAGCACACTAGCTAAAAAATATTCTCAAGATGTGCTTTCTACCAAAAAAGGTGGGGATATGGGGTGGCTTACATTACCCGATAAGCCAAATAAATTTGAAAGCGCACTATTTGCATTGAAAAAGGAAGGGGATGTTTCAGCGCCAATCCAGACTGAGTTCGGTATTCAGATTATTAAGTTAACGGAAATACAACCCGAGCAAGCAGAAGCTTTTGATAAAGCTGCGCAAAAGATCACAGGAAATCTAAAGAAGCAAAAGGCAGAGATTGGTTATTCTTCTGTAGGCAATCAGCTTGCTAACCTCGCATTTGAAAACCCAACATCATTAGATTTTGTTGCAAAACGATTGAATTTGAAAGTTGAAACAACAAAACCATTTGGTTATAAAGGCACAAAAGAAGGTATTACGAGTAATAAAAAAGTTATCGAAGCAGCCTTTAGCAACAACGTTCTCAAGGATAAAAATAATAGTGATATTATCAATATTTCACCTACCGAAGTTGCGGTTGTTCGTTTGAATAAATATTATCCTGAAGCGAGTAAGCCTTATGAGGAGGTTAAAGCGGATGTGCTAGATAAAGTGACTCTGCAAGATGAATTACTTTTGGCAGAAACAAAAGCAAAAACCTTAGTTCAGGCACTCAATAAGGGGGCAGATAAGACGCAATATAATGAGAAAATAAAATGGCAAACAGCAACGGCGCTTGAGCGTAACAGCACTCGTTTTAATTTAGATGTTGTTAAGTCTATTTTTTCAAATGCAGTGTCATCAGAAGAACACCCAAACTATGTTTCAATTAAAGATGGTGACAATGGTATTCTTATTTATCAAATCACTGCCGTCGAGATGCCTAAAAACACAGATAATGGATCATCTCAAGCCTATGCTCGCATGTTACAACAAGTCCAATCAGCAGAAACATATAAGGCTTATTTGGCCTATTTAAATAAAACGATCTCTGTAGAGCGCAGTGGAGAATAAAGGTCCTTTGCTTTGCTTGGCAGGACCGACTGCCTCAGGTAAAACGGCACTTTCATTTGAACTTGCTGATCGTTATCATTCTGAGCTTATTAGTGTTGATTCTGCTTTAGTTTTCCGCTCAATGGATATTGGTACTGCCAAGCCAACCCCTATTGAACGAAAACAAATGCCACACCATCTAATTGATATTGTAGATCCTTCGGAGCATTATTCTGTGGCAAGGTTTTTGTCTGAATCGAAGTTATCAATCAGCCATATAAGACAAAAACATAAGCTCCCCATTATGGTGGGGGGAACCATGCTTTACTTCAAGGCATTGATTGAGGGACTTGCTGAGCTACCAGACCGTGATAATGCCATCCGTATGGCGATTGAAATTGAAGCCACTGAAATTGGCTGGGCAGCGCTACATGCTAAACTCCTATCTTTAGACCCGATAACGGCAACTAAAATTGATAAAAATGACACTCAAAGGATTCAGCGGGCATTAGAGGTTATTAAGCTTACCGGCAAGCCTGTTAGTGAATCCCTGGATGCCCAAAAAAGCACAGGCAAAGATACAGAAATATTGGCATTATTCCCTTCTGATCGATCGTGGTTACATCATAGGATTGAGCAGCGTTTTGATATAATGATTAAATCTGGATTTTTAGATGAGGTTCGGGGGCTAATGGATCGTGGGGATTTAGATGAGTCTCTTCCTTCAATTCGTTGTGTAGGCTATCGCCAAGCATGGGGCTATCTCCGTGGTGAATACGATTATGATGACTTTAGACAAAAATCTCTAGCTGCAACAAGACAGCTTGCGAAGAGGCAGTTAACTTGGTTGAGAAATTGGAAGGGTAAAATTAAATATTTTGATCCTTTAGATGCTTGCATGAATCAAAAGTTTATGGTTTATATTTCCTCTAAAGACCTAAATGCTTATGAAAAATGAGTTGGTTTATGTTAGTTATGCTGATAAGATTCTTTGTGCGTTTATTATATAAAGACGCACTTATGGACCCGGTTCAATAAAAATAAAAACAATAGAAGGATACAATCATAATGTCTAGAATGTCATCACTACAAGACCCATTCCTAAATGCTTTACGTACTGGCAATAATAGGGGCGGTGAGAAGAAACCAATTAGTGTTTCTGTATATCTAGTCAACGGTATTAAATTACAAGGAATGATCGAAGCTTTTGATCAATTTTCAATTGTCTTGAACAATAATGGGATAAACCAAATGGTTTATAAGCATGCAATCTCAACAATTGTACCTTCCAGAAGAGTAAGCCTGTATTTTAAAAACCAAGACTCCCAAAGCACTTCAACAGAAGAGTTAAAACCTGAAACTGAAAATATGATTGAAGAATCAATTTTTCCTTCTGAAGGAAATTAGACTTTTAATTTGAATACAAACTTAGTTATAAGGAGGATTCTCCTTGGAAATCTTTGAATCCTATAAAGCAGGTGAACGCTCACTTCTCGTCAGTGTTCACTTTTCTCGTAAAGAATCTCTAAACGCAAGTCTCGATGAGCTGAAATCTCTTGTGTCAGCCGCTGACCTTACATGTATTTCTTATATTGAGGTCCCTCGAAAATATCCAGACCCTAAGTATTTTGTTGGTTTTGGTAAGCTTGAAGAAATTAAGCAGATTATCGAGGCAAATGAAATCGATTTGGTGATTTTTAATCATGCTATTTCCCCGTCTCAAGAGCGTAATATTGAAGAGATATTAGGTTGCAAAATTATCGCTCGTACGCGTTTAATACTTGAGATCTTTTCACAGCGAGCCCAAACACACGAAGGGACGTTGCAAGTAGAGCTTGCACGGTTAAATTATGCCTCAACACGCCTTGTGCGCGGCTGGACGCATTTGGAAAGACAAAAAGGTGGTATTGGTGTTCGTGGTGGTCCAGGTGAAACTCAGCTGGAACTTGATCGTCGTATGGTGAGAGATCGCATCACATTGGTAGAGTCTCGATTAGAAAAAGTTCGCAAACAACGTTCTTTAGGGCGTAATTCTCGCAAACGCTCAAATATTCCCAGTGTGGCAATCGTTGGCTATACAAACGCAGGAAAGTCGACTTTATTTAATAAACTGACGGGCGCCAATGTGCTTGTAAAAGATCAGTTATTTGCAACACTTGATCCAACCCTTAGAAGACTTGATGTGCCTAAACTGGGTGAGGTTATTTTATCAGATACAGTGGGCTTTATACGCAATCTTCCTCATGCATTGGTCAATGCTTTTTGCTCAACACTCGAGGAAGCAATTGAAGCCGATTTATTATTGCATGTTATCGATTGTGCCGATCCAGATCATCAGGATTATATGAAGCAAGTTGACATTGTTTTGGATCAGATTGGTGCTGGTAACAAAGCAACCATTAATGTTTTTAATAAAATTGACCTTATCAATGGCGCGCTCGCAAGACTGACATATTCAGACGATCAAAGAACACCTGAAAGTGTGCATTTGTCTGTAATTGCCAATGAGGGCCTAGATTTATTAAAAGAAGCAATAGCACAATTTTTTCACCGAATATGGGTTAACGGCACTATAAGGCTTGAAGTAAAGTATGGTAAAATTCGCTCCGAACTATATCGTCTTGAAGTCGTGAATGGTGAAGAAATTGCAGACAATGGCGATTTTATTTTGGGCATAAATATTGCCCAAAGTGATTTAGAGCGAATATGTCATGATAACGCCCTTGATCTTAATGCCGTTTTTCGAAGACAATATACATAAATATTGCAAATGCTGGATTAATTTAAAAATTAAACAAAAGGATGACGCATCTATGAAGCTAATACAGAAGTCAGAAGATCACAACCCTTGGGGCAAGAAGCCCGATAAACAAGGTCCCCCTGATTTGGAGGACATGATTAAAAATTTTTTTGGTGGTAAGAAAAAGAAATCTTCTGGTGGTTCAGGCTCTGGAAATGGGAACAGTGACCTTTCGGGGTTGAAATTTCTAATTCCCATTGTCGTCGTTATTGCAGGAATTATTTGGGGTTTGTCGGGTATTTTTATCGTTCAGCCAGCAGAACAAGCAGCGGTGCTTCGATTTGGAAAATATGTGAAAACCGTTAATCCTGGTATGCATTGGTACCCTCGTTTCATTGAAAGTGTCATTAAAGTCAATGTGGATGAGGTCAATACGATTAAGTTGAATAAAGAGATGTTGACTTCAAGAGAAAATATTGTGCATGTCGCCTTTACGGCTCAGTACCATATCGGAAATGTTGAAGATTATTTATTTAATGTGATAAACCCTGTAAACACACTCACCCAATCTTTAGATAGCTCAGTTCGACAATCCATTGGTCAGAACCAGCTAGACAAAATTTTAACTACAGGTCGAGCTCAGATTACAGAGGAAGTACGCCAAGAGTTAGAAACACTATTGAAGTCCTATAAATCTGGTATTGCAATTAATGAAGTTGTGATGCAACCAGCGCAGGCACCAGATGCGGTTAAAAGTGCATTTGATGATGTAATCAAGGCACGAGAAGACCGTGAGAAAATGCAGAACGTTGCTGAAAGTTATGCCAACAGAGTGGTCCCAGTGGCATCTGGACGGGCACAACGTCTTTTAGATGAGGCAGGAGCTTATAAACAACAGGTTGAGTTACAGTCTGTTGCAAACATTGCAAGATTTAATTCATTGCTACCAGTCTATAAAGAAGAGCCTTCGATCGTGAAATCGCAATTATATTTTGATACGATGCAGTCTGTATTGCGTGACAGTAAAGTATTCCTTATTGATGGTGATGGCGCAAATAATTTATTCTATTGGCCAGACAGCCACAGCGCTCCTTCTGGTTTAGCAAAGGCGCTTGGTAAATCTATTTCAAGTGATACTTCTCAGTCTAAAAGCAGCAGTAGCACTAAACCGGTAAGTAAAAACAGCATGACAAGAGCAGAATATATGCGTTGGTTGGAGGCAAATCAATGAACAAGTTATTTGTAGGATTTATTATTGTTATCATTGCCTTATATATTGGTTTAGCATCGATATTTACGGTTAATCAAACTTCATCAGCCATTATTTTAAAGCTTGGTAAAATCGAGCGAACCCAAGACGGTAATCCAAAAATGTTTGGTCCGGGCTTGCATTTTAAAATACCTTTTGTGGAAACGGTGAAAGATTTTGATATGCGCTTAAGAACCACGACGATTGATTCTTCTCGAATTGTAACAGAAGAGCAAAAAGACGTGTTGATTGATGCATTTATCCAGTGGCGTATCACAGATATTGCCAAGTTTTATACGAGCACCACAGGTAATTTGGATAGGGCGAGTAATTTGATCACACAATATGTGGAAGGCGCGATGCGTGCTGAAGTGGGTAAACGCACAATCCAAGAGTTGATTAATAATGAGCGTGATAATTTTAAACGCACTATTATGGCGGACGTAACCACTCAGGCAGAGTCACTAGGGATTCAGATTATTGATGTGCGTATTAAACAAATTGATTTACCAGGCACCGTAACAGACTCTATTTATCAAAGAATGCGTTCAGATCGTGAAAAAGAGGCATCTAAAATCAGAGCTGATGGTAATCAAGAGGCTGAAAAAATCAGGGCTAGTGCAGATGCAAATGTAACAGTATTGTTAGCTAAAGCTTCGAGTAATGCAAAGCAAATACGCGCACAAGGTGATGCGATCGCTGCAAAGACTTATACAGATGCTTATAGTAAAGACCCAGAATTTTATGCTTTCTTGCGTAGCATGACCGCTTACAAAGATAGCTTTACGGGTAAAAATGATGTGCTAATATTGAAACCACAAGGTGAGTTCTTCAAGTACTTCAATCCGAGTATTTCTTCGAATACCGTAAAGTAAAAATAACCTAAGCAACCGTCCATCACCATTAGACGGCTGCTTGCCTTTATTTATTAAATATTCTGTAGACTTCCTTAAAATTAAGCATACCATGATTGGCTTATGCGTGATTATTTATAAGGGGTGTCTATGAATCAGGATGATTTAACTAAAAAAGATCTAACCGTTATTTGCCTCGTTATTTTTATCTCGATGTTTGGAATTTTTGTTTCAGATATATTTTTACCTGCTTTGCCTGGAATTCAAGTTGATTTAGATACAACGCAAACGTTGCTTGAATTTAGCATTCCCATGTATTTCTTGATGTTTTCACTCTCTCAATTAATTTTTGGGCCGCTATCTGAAGTTTACGGTCGCAGGCGTATTGTCCTTGTAGGGCTCTCGATTGGGTTGATGGGAAGTTTTATCGTGCTATTTAGTATTAGTATTGAGATGCTACTACTAGGAAGGGCGATTGAAGCAATTGGATTGTCAGCACCGATGACACTCGGGCGAGTCATCGTCAGAGATAAAATAAAAGAAGATAAATTATTCGTAAAAGTTTCATCCTATATGGGTGCGGCAATATTGCTCGCACCTGTAATAGCGCCCTTGTTCGGTGGATTTTTAACCATTCACTGGGGCTGGCGCTCTAATTTTGTATTCTTGGTTTGTATAAATATTGCCTGTATTACGCTTGTACTCACCATGCTTGAAGAAACCTTATTAACTTCAGTAAAACGAATTTCTGCAAAACTAACCATGAAAACTTTTGCCCATATTTTAAATCATAAGCAATTTGTTCTAAATGTCCTCATTAGTGCGATGTTTATGGGCGGGATTTTGAGTTATTTAGCATTAAGTTCATTTTTATTTCAAGAAACACTGGGGCTAACGGTTGCTCAGTTTAGTTGGACGTTTGCGATTTGCGATGCCTTTATTGTGGTGGGGATGTTGCTAAATCCTCGAATTATTGACAGATATGGGATTTCTAGAGCAATTTTTATTGGTGTTTGCGTTGGTTTATTTGCGGGCATTATTTTTGTTTGTATGTGTTTACTCGAATGCATCACGCTTTTAAGCGTCATGCTACCCGTAGTGATTTTTAACTTTAGCGCAGGCATGGTTTTTCCAACAAGTGGCGCTGCAGCCTTGATTTCATTTAAAAAGCGTTTAGGTGCTGTGGGTGCGTTATTTGGCAGCTCTCAAATGATGATTGCCGCATTTATTTCAACAATATCAACGCAAGTACCATTCAAAGCAGAAAATGTTCTGGCCTTTATATTTTTATCCGTAGCCTTATGCGCTATGATTAGTTATCTCATTTTATATTCAAAAAAATACAACAAGTAAGCAGGAGACAGAGAAATGCTACTACATGAGCAGAATAAGTTTCAAGGCAACCCTTATATGGCAGCTATTAGCAAAGCATGGTTTGCTGACGAAAAATCATGTGTGCAATCTTTAACACGATTAGCAAAAGCTACCGAAGGTCAAACTCTAAAAATCCAACACATCGCCACAAAGCTTGTTGAGAATGTACGCAAAGAACGATTAAGCAAAAGTGGTTTAGATGCGTTTATGGTGCAGTATGACCTGTCAAGCGATGAGGGGATTGTATTGATGTGCTTAGCAGAAGCATTGCTTCGCGTTCCAGATAAATTCACGGCAGATAAGCTTATTAAAGATAAACTCACTTCGGCAGACTGGGAATCACATTTAGGCACAAGCGATTCTATGTTTGTGAATGCCGCGACTTGGAGCTTAATGCTAACAGGCAAAATTATTAATCCTGATGAACACAACAGAGGTCATTTTTCACGAGTAATGCGTGGCTTTTTAAAAAATAGAAGTAAGCCTGTTATTCGCCGTTCAGCTTTGCAGGGTATGAAAATTCTTGGACAACAATATGTCATGGGTGAAACCATTAAAGCAGCCTTAAAACGTGCGCGTTCTTTTGAGAAAAAAGGGTATACCTATTCTTACGACATGTTAGGTGAAGCCGCCTCAACAAAAGAGGATGCTGAATTTTATTTTAAAGCATACTACGATTCTATTGTCGCTATTGGTGGTGCTGCAAAAACTGAAAGTGAGCGTACAAATCCGGGGATTTCTGTAAAGATGTCAGCACTTCATCCTCGATATGAGTTTGCACAATCTGATCGTATTCATGCTGAGCTATATCCAAAATTGCTTGAATTAATGGAATTGGCAAAAAAGTTTCATATTGGGTTAAATATTGATGCCGAAGAAACGGAAAGATTAGAGATTTCACTTGAACTGGTTGAACGACTTGCTCATGAGCCATCCTTGAAAGGCTGGCATGGTATTGGAATTGTGGTGCAGGCTTATCAGAAACGCGCACCTTATGTATTGGACTTCTTAGTTGACTTGGCGCAACGTGTAAAGACACGCTTTATGATTCGTCTAGTGAAGGGCGCCTATTGGGATGCTGAAATCAAACATGCTCAAACAGAAGGTTTTTCAGGTTATCCTGTTTTTACACGTAAATGCTATACGGATGTGTCCTATCAAGCCTGTGTGAAGAAAATATTTGCAAATACAGACTTTATTTACCCTCAATTTGCAACACATAATGCATTGACGGTTGCAACCGTCATGGAGTTTGCAGGAGATTATACTGACTTTGAGTTCCAATGCCTGCATGGAATGGGCGATGCTTTATATGATCACGTTGTTGGCAAAAAAAATCTAAACATCCCTTGTCGTATTTATGCACCAGTTGGAACTTACGACTGCCTGCTTCCTTACTTAGTGAGGAGATTATTGGAAAATGGTGCAAATAGCTCCTTTGTAAACAGAATTGTGGATGAGCAAGTGCCTATTGCTCAATTGATTGAAGATCCAGCGGATAAAGCAGAAAGATTTGGCTGTGAACCACATCCTGAAATCAACTTGCCATTAGGTATTTTTGGCGCCGAACGTCAAAATGCTAAAGGGTATAATATCAACGACCCGCAAGAAATTAAGGCACTTAAAAAGCTTATGGATGACGCACAGATAGAAAAAATCCATGCATCACCTTTAATCTTTAAACATAAGACATCAGAAATAGATAAAATAACGGTTGTGAATCCTGCAAATACTTCAGAGGCTGTGGGCACAGTCATTGAGGCAAACGCCTCGGATGTTAATGTCGCTATGGATAAAGCGCAGGCTGCATTTGAACGATGGGATCAAACGCCTGCAAAAGAGAGAGCTGAATGTTTGTTTAAAATGGCGAATCTTCTTGAAGATAACATGCCAAGACTGATGGCAATTGCAATTAAAGAAGCAGGGAAAACACTCTCGAATGCCATTGCGGAAGTCCGTGAAGCAATCGACTTTTGCCGATACTACGCAGTACAGGCGGTAAAAGATTTTTCTGGGCCTACAGAGCTTCCAGGCCCAACAGGTGAGAGAAATCTTATTTCCTTACATGGTCGAGGTGTGATTGTTTGTATCAGCCCTTGGAACTTCCCATTAGCTATTTTCTTAGGACAAGTCACAGCAGCGATTGCTGCGGGTAATACTGTAGTTGCAAAACCTGCCGAACAAACACCTTTAATTGCTTTTGAAGCGGTTAAGTTGCTGTATCAAGCAGGCGTTCCTGAAGATGTATTACAACTTTTACCAGGTGACGGGGCAACAGTTGGCGCAGGTTTAATTGAAAATAAACATACGGCAGGAGTCATCTTCACCGGCTCAACCGAAGTGGCACATATTATTCAAAAAACACTTGTGTCAAAACAAGGCGCAATTATTCCTTTGATCGCTGAAACAGGCGGCCAAAATACCTTGGTTGCGGATTCATCTGCTTTAAGTGAGCAAATTGTTGGTGATGTGATTAATTCTGCCTTTGATAGCGCAGGACAACGTTGTTCAGCGCTACGAGTATTATATTTGCAAGAAGATATCGCAGATGGTGTACTTGAAATGCTAGAAGGTGCAATGAAAGAATTAACTGTCTCAGACCCTCGATGGTTAAGTACAGACGTTGGCCCTGTGATTGACGAAGAAGCGCAAGCCAATTTGCTAGCACATATTGAAAAAATGAAGTCTATTGGGAAACTGCGTTACCAGGTTACCCTCGATGCTGAGCTTTCTAAGGGTACTTATGTGCCACCTACTGTTTTTGAAATAAAGCATTTATCTGATTTAAAGCGCGAAGTATTTGGTCCCATCCTTCATGTGGTACGATTCAAGGCAAAAGAACTTCAAAAAGTGATCGATGAGATTAATGCAACAGGCTATGGCCTTACTTTTGGAATTCATAGTCGGATTCAAGAAACCGTTGATTTCTTTGTCAAAAGAGCGCGTGTTGGGAATATCTATGTGAACCGAAATATTGTGGGCGCTGTTGTTGGTGTGCAACCATTTGGTGGTCAAGGGCTGTCAGGAACAGGGCCTAAAGCAGGTGGTCCAATGTATCTTCATAAGCTTGCCGTTGAAAGAACGGTGAGTATTGATACAACAGCTTCTGGCGGGAATGCTTCGTTGATGACTATTGGGGATTAGAAAATTTCATCCTCAATAATATAATCTTCTAAATCATCATCACCAACTAGATTTTCCGATATAGTTTGGCCACCCAATATTTTCTTCACATTATAAGTCACAATTTCTTTATTCAGTAAAGGATGCCAAGAAGGCAGAGGTTGATTCATATAAAGCCGTCGGTAAGCGCAACTTTCCGGTAGCCAATTCACAATTTCAGGTAAACGCTTAGGCGTAATATTAATGCAATCAGGCACTAATTTTAATCTTTGCTTATACTGAGTACATTCACACTTGTTGCTATCAAATAGAGCACAGGTAACAGAGGTATAAAACACATCTTTTGTTTCGTCATTTTCAAGCTTATGCAGACAACATAGCCCGCATCGATCACACAATGATTCCCATTCTTTTTTATTTAGGCTAGAAAATTGCTTTCTTTCCCACCATTTTTGTTCAGTAACCATTAAATGTGCAAGTGACCTAATATGAATAATGAGTATCTTACGAGCAAATATTAACCATGTCCAATAGTTAATGTTTATCAGAAGTGTTTTTTAGTATAGAAACATGGTTATTATAATAATTTCCAATTATAATTAAAATTCAAGAGATTAGTAATTAATGCTAAGTAGCAAAAGGGTTTTGTATTCATGAAGAATGATATGTTACGTAATGTTGTTTTTTGGGTAATTATTGCAGGGATATTGGTTGCGCTCTTTAGCAGCTTTAATGGTGGGGCGCCTTCAAAGCAAAAAATTGACTACTCTTCATTCGTCACGCAAGTTGATAATGGTCAGATTTCAGACGTAAAAATAGATGGTAGAACTATTTCAGGTAAAACAAGTTCGGGCGCAAACTTTATTACCTATTCACCGTGGATTGATCCAATGCTTTTGGATAAATTATTAGATAAGCACGTCACTGTACAAGCTAAACCGCCTGAGCAGAGAAGCCTCTTAATGACCATATTAATCAGCTGGTTCCCCTTCATTATTTTGATTGGAATATGGATATTCTTAATGCGTCAAATGAGTGGCGGTGGCGGAAAAGGTGGAGCTTTTTCCTTTGGCAAGAGCAAAGCAAAACTCTTGGGTGAAGATGATATTAAGACCACTCTGGATGATGTTGCAGGGGTTGATGAGGCCAAGGAAGAAGTGGCTGAGATCGTTGATTTCTTGAAAAACCCAGGCAAATATGAAAAGTTAGGGGCAAAAATACCTAGAGGGGTTTTAATGGTTGGACCTCCTGGAACGGGTAAAACCTTGTTAGCACGGGCCATCGCAGGCGAGTCTAAAGTCCCATTTTTTGCTATATCAGGTTCGGATTTCGTAGAAATGTTTGTGGGTGTAGGGGCAAGCCGTGTCCGAGATTTATTTGAACAAGCTAAAAAGCGTGCGCCTTGCTTAATTTTTATTGATGAGATTGATGCCGTTGGTCGCCATCGTGGTGCAGGTCTTGGTGGTGGACACGATGAAAGAGAGCAAACATTAAACCAAATGTTGGTTGAGATGGATGGATTCTCTGATAACGAAGGTGTTATTGTGATTGCTGCAACCAATAGACCAGATGTATTGGACCCTGCTTTATTAAGACCCGGGCGTTTTGATCGACAAGTACAAGTCGGCTTGCCAACGGTTAAAGGTCGTGAACACATATTAAAAGTACACATTAAGAAAATCGCCTCAGGTAAAGATGTTCGTTTGGATTGGTTGGCACGTGGCACGCCTGGGTTTTCGGGTGCAGAGCTTGCAAACCTTATTAATGAAGGCGCATTGTTTGCAGCAAGTGAAAACAAAGAAGAAGTGGGGATGGCAGAACTTGAAAAGGCAAAAGATAAAATATTAATGGGCGCTGAACGTAGATCCATGGCAATGAGTGAAAAAGATAAACGTATGACCGCTTATCATGAATCGGGTCATGCCATTGTTGGCCGATTAGTGCCAGACCATGATCCTGTTTATAAAGTCAGTATCATGCCTCGTGGACGTGCATTAGGCGTTACTATGTATTTACCCGATGGTGATCAAGTAAGCCAAAGTAAAGAACAGCTAGAGAGCCGTTTGTCTAGCCTATATGGCGGTCGGATTGCGGAGGAATTGATTTTTGGTAAAGAGCATGTGACGACAGGTGCTTCTAACGATATTCAAGTAGCCACTAATATTGCACGTAGTATGGTGACGAAATGGGGGCTTTCAGATAAACTCGGGCCGTTGTTATACGATGAAGAAGATGATCAGCCATTCTTAGGCCACTCCATGGCGAGGTCAGGCAAAGGAATGTCTGCGGATGTCTTAAAGATTATTGACGACGAAACAAGGCACTTTATTGATAAAAACTATGTTCGTGCTGAGAAAATTTTGAAAGACAATGAAGATATCCTTCATGCGATGACAGCAGCGTTGATGGAATATGAAACCATTGATTCGGCTCAAGTGGATGATTTGATGGCAAGAATTCCAGTGCGTAAGCCTGGTGACTGGACAGTAAGCTATAAAGATGAGGATGGAATTGGTAATCATCCAGAATCAAAGGCAAATGAAAAGCCAAAAACTGAGGAGCTTCCAGCGGCTTCTCCAAAATCAAATGATACACCATCCGAGGAAAGCTAGAGTCTACGAGCTAATAATTTAGCTTTTTGTCAGTTCTCCTCGAACGTTTTCTTGCATATACTTTTTAATTTCTTCATTGCTCAATCCTAGGCTAAACAAATAGAATAGTTTTGTAAGAGCCGCTTCGTCTGTAAGGTCATGCCCTGAAATAACGCCAACATCTAGCAATACTCTACCCGCCGCATAGGTTTCCATATTCACTGAGCCAATCTGACACTGGGTACAGTTTACAATAATAATACCACGGTCATTTGCTTTTTTGAGTATCTCTAAGAACCTTTTATCGTTCGGCACGTTGCCAGCCCCATAAGTTTTAAGGATAAAACCTTCTAAGGGAGGTTCTAAAATATGCTCGATGATCCCATAGTCAATGCCTGGAAACATACGCATAGCAGCAATTTTAGGTGATTTAATAAGATCAAGGGAAAGGGGTTCTGTTGGGTTTTCCCTAATAAGATGTGTTTTGATGGTGATAGCAATACCCACTTTTGCAAGCCTTGGAAAATTAGGGGAATCAAATGCTGCCATTGCAGAAGAATCTACTTTTTGGGTGCGATTACCACGTAATAGTCGCTTGCTAAAATAAATACAAACTTCGGGAATGTTGTGATTTGCGGCAATAATCAGACTATCTAAAACATTGTCTATCGCATCGGTCCTAATCTGAGAGAGTGGTATCTGAGATCCTGTACAAATAACGGGCTTATTCAGGTTTTTTAACATAAAAGATAATGCGGATGCAGTATATGCAAGCGTGTCTGTACCATGTAAAACCACAAAGCCATCATACTTGTCGTAATATTTATAAATATCTTTAGCGACTTTAATCCAATCATTAGGTTGGGCATTGGAGGAGTCAATTAGGTTCGTGTATTCTATGACATCAAATTGTGGTACTTCGCTATTCTGAAATAGATGGATAGCATGAAGTTTTTCGGTTAACCAGTTAGCACAAGGCATGTAGCCATTTTTTGTTTTAAGCATTCCGATAGTGCCACCAGTATATAGAATGCAGATTTTTTTCCCGAGCATAATAAGTATATTTCCTAAGTTTACCCTATTAAAAATTATACATGATACTGTTAGAAATACCGTTGTATATTGTTGTAATTTTTATCTTCTATAGGTATTTCTACGTATTTATTTCGACCATACTTCCTTTAGAATTCAGCCTGAGCGTTAAGCTCAAAACATATAAAAAAGGATGGAATACATAATTAAAAAGAATATATTAATTGCTGTGGCATTAGGGGCAACAATTTCAAGTAGCACATTGTTTTTGGACTTTGGACAATAGCAATTCCTTCAATCTCATTCACTGAATTATTTTTGAGCACAATCTCAGTGATTTTTATTCTATCTCTACAAATACTGTAACCGTAGGTGTGACTTACACACTTCCGCTTAGCTTTTAAAAGAGTCATAAAATAGACCCACTTAAAAAATTGACAGTTGATCAATAAAGTGGGTATGATATAGCCTTTACAGGGATTGGTAATGGGGGAAAGAATGTCTAGTAAGCAAAAGCTATTTATTTGGCTCAGCGTCTTTGCCTTATTTTTCCCAATATTCAATGCACAAACGATTACCACGGATGATACTGTTACTTCACTTGGTGCCACGATTGTTTATGCATCACCGAATAAAACTTCTAGTGAAACACATTACCATGCTTCAAATAATGCTGTTGAGAGTGTAAACTATACTCAGCAACCTCCAGCTGAGGAAAACCAAGAAGCGATCTTTTCACAAAATGAAACTGCTGCTAAGCGCAGCTTAATTGCCTTAATGCTCGGGGCAATGATCATCTTTTTGATAGCAGTCTTTGGCTTTATGAATCAGTACATGCAGCTTATGCGATCTGTGCGTTTACGTTCATTATCACATCAATTTAAATCCTTATACCTTTTACCTGTCTCAGGGTTCAGAGCACCTCCAGCTTATTAATTAATCAAAAAATAAAGATTATTTAATAGTGACGCATACCCATACAAAAACGTATGGAAGGAGAGCTAAGAATGAAGGGATATATTCCAGCACCGAATACGGTGAAAAATTTTTGCCAGACATCAGGGATTGTTTATTTTGAGGTTGATTTTCAACATAACATTATTGACGCGAATAGAATGATAGAGAGTTTAGATGGCGTATGTAGACAGCAATTTTTAGGACAGTCTGCTAAAGATTATTTTGAAAAGAAAGGTATTGAAATGCCACTTACAGTATTATTGAATAACAAAACAACTCATACGGTTGGAATATTTAATGGTAAAAAAGCCAAACTACGCTGGGACTTACACAATGAAAACAATGGTCTGACCTATATCACGATTCGCGTGGTAGACTATTTTTCAGATCAGAAAGATATTCTTGAAAAAACAGTGCTTACCAAAATGTTTCAAGAACTCCCTGTGGCTTTTTATGCAAAAGATCGCTCTGGAGAATATCTTTATTCGAACCCTTATTTGGATGAAATTTCCAAACATAAGGGCGCTAAGATAGTAGGACGAACAGATTTTGAAACGCCATGGTCTGAATCAGCACAAGGGTTAATCCTTAATGATGAAATAGCACAACATGATATAAAATTAATTTTTACTGAAAAAGTTCAAATTGATAATAGTAAGGTTCAGGCAGAATTTATGTCAATAAAAATACCTTATGACTATGGTGATAGTCAAAAAGGTATTGTTGGAATTTCTATTAACTTATCAGAATATAAGCTGCATCAACTCACAAAAGATATTTCACCTTTTGGCGTAGATAAGGGGCTTAATTTGACCAAAAGAGAGATGGAATGCATCAATCTGTTAACCAATGGAAAGTCTTCTGTGGAAATTGGCATGTTATTGAATATTTCAGCTCGTACTGCTGAAAAGCATGTTGAGAATATTAAGCGTAAACTTAACTGCTATAAGCTTTGCCGGCTTGGGTATTTGGTGGGTAAACACAGTGAGTATTTTGATTGTGAGGCATAAATAAATTCATTTTGCATTATACTCAATTGCCATGCATGTTTTTCATGAGGCAAAACATTATGAAAATATTGCGTTTATCATCGTGATTGCCATTGCTGTAGTTTGGGCTTTATGGCGCTGGTTAAGGTATAATCCAAAAATTAGGAAATACCAATAGAAAAAAATATGGATATTATTGATCTAAGAAGTGACACCGTTACAAAACCAAGCAAAAAAATGCGCAAAGCAATGTTTAATGCACCCGTTGGGGATGATGTCTATGGTGAAGATCCAACAGTAAACGAGCTCGAGCACATCGCAGCAGGCATGTTAGAAACGGAAGCAGCTCTTTTTGCACCAAGCGGCACACAGAGCAATCTTCTTGCGCTACTAACGCATTGTCAGAGGGGTGATGAGTATATTGCGGGTCAACAAGCACACATTTACAAGTTTGAAGGAGGAGGCGCTGCAGTATTAGGTGCTATTCAGCCACAACCTATAGAGTTTTCAAAGGATTCAACGCTTGATTTAGATCTTGTAGAACAGTTTATCAAGCCTGATGATAATCACTTTGCAAGAACACGACTTTTATGTTTAGAGAACACGCAACTAGGGACAGTCTTACCACAAGAATACATTCAACAAGCAGCCAAGTTTACACAAGACCATAATCTGAAATTCCATCTTGATGGTGCGAGGGTTTTTAATGCGGCAGTTAAACTAAATTTACCAGTATGTGAGATTAGCCGCTATTTTGATTCTATAAGCATTTGCCTATCAAAAGGCTTAGGCGCTCCAGTCGGCTCTTTACTATGTGCCTCTCATGAGCAAATTGCAGAAGCTAAAAAATACCGTAAAATGCTTGGCGGCGGCATGCGTCAGGCTGGAATTTTAGCTGCCGCGGGAATATATGCTTTAGAAAATAACATACGCAAACTTAATGTCGACCATGAAAATGCAAGGCTATTAGCAGAAGGGTTAGCCGGCATTGACGAATTAACAGTAAATCTTGATGATGTTCAAACGAACATAGTTTTTGTCACGATACATAAATCAGTTGCCACTGAAGTTCAGCATTATTTAAAGGATAATGGAATCTTAATTTCCAGTGGTGAAACAGCTAGATTAGTAACACATCTTGATGTTAATCAAAAAGATATCGCCAGAGTGATCTCCACTTTTAAGAACTTTTTTGCGAGTCGCCACAATGTTTGCCTTACGGATGAATTATCTATTGTAACTTAGGTCGAGCTAAAGTAGGCTGATAGCAATCTGTACTGCTTTAGAGATGACATGAAAGCCATTAAGTTTAAACAATTTGGTACACCGAAAGTCCTTGAACTTATAGAAGTTCCCTTGCCTGTTCTTACAAATCAAAATAAAGGTGATATGTTAATTAAAGTCGTCTCTGTGGGGCTTAATCCTATTGATGCGAAGATTCGTGATGGCTCTAGCTTTGTATCTAAAAGCCTTACACTGCCTTCAGGTATGGGCTTTGATCTCTGTGGCGAAATTGTTGAACTTGGGGCCGGCGTTAGCAGTTTTCAAATTGGAGATATGATTTTAGGTAAAGTCGAGCGTTATGATCATCCTTCTGCTTACAGCGAATATTGCATTGTAAATGAAAATCATATAATTTTAAACCTAAGTCCTTAAATGTAAATCAAGCAGGTGCACTACCTACTGCGGGACTGACCGCATGGCAGGTGGTGCATAAGCATGGAAAGATAAAATCTGGAGAAAGGGTTTTAATTCATGCGGGAGCAGGTGGTGTAGGGCATTTAGCCATTCAAATTGCCAAGCTTGCGGGTGCTTATGTTATTACGACTGCTTCACAAAAACACCATGCGTTTCTGACGGACTTGGGTGTTGATGAAATCATTGATTATCGTAATACTCCATTTATAGATGTCGTTACCGATATTGATTTAGTGATTGATCTTGTGGGCGGTGATGTGGGACTTCAGTCTTTGAAAGCCTTAAAACCAACAGGAAGGATAGTGACCGTGCCAACGATTACCCGAGATACCATTTTAGCAAAGGCAAGCAAAGAAAATATTGAGGCGACAGGGATGTTAGCTGAAAATAATAAAGCTGATTTAGAAGCGCTTGCGGAGTTAATTGCAGAGAAGAAAATAACGCTGAAAGTATCCGCAAGCTTTCCTTTGGCAGAGGCGAGAGATGCGCATGATCTACTTGAGACTAAACGTACTCAGGGAAAAATAGTCTTAACTACTTGATGCTAAATTGTTCTAGTTTAATAAATAAGGATTGAGACATGAAATTCGAAATTGTACATAAGTTTATTTCTAAAAAAGTACCTCTAACGATCAGCAGGGAAACCATCACGGGTCAAAATAATATTTTTCTAAAAATTCACCACGAAGGATATATAGGCATTGGTGAAACAGTATTTGATCTAGATATTGAAAAATCGATCCGCAAAGTTTCCCAATTCTTAGAATCCTATGATGACTACTCTCCAGTTAAGGCATGGGAAGATGCCTTTGAGTTTGGATTGAATAGCTGTGAGGTGGCACTTATCGACACTGCTCTCTGGGATTTATTAGCAAAAAAATCCAATATGCCTTTACATCAACTTTTAGGGCTAGAATATAGCAGCCCAAAGACCTCCATTACCGTATCCATCGGTGAACCTTCTTGGGTTTATGAGAGAACGGTGACTATCTTAAAGGACTATAACCCCAGCATTTTAAAAATAAAGCTCGGGACTAAAGATGGAATAGAAAAAGATAAAGCCTCCATTATTTCCATAAAAAAAGCCATCTCTGATTATGGCAAACAAGACTTAGAACTATTTGTGGATGCCAATGGTGGCTGGAGCCTTGAAGATGCAAAAGAAATGATCTCTTGGCTTGCTGATCAGGGTATTATTTTTGTTGAACAACCTTTAGCGCCTGAAGATAATTGCCTATTAAAAGAACTGTGTGTTGACCGAAAAATCCCTATATATGTAGATGAATCCTGTTGTTTTGCCTCTGATCTCCAGCATCTTCATGAGGCTGTTGATGGGGTTAATATTAAACTTCTGAAATGTGGTGGTATAACAGAAGCGTTGAGGATCATTCATGCTGCGAGAGCATTTGATCTCGATGTGATGATGGGGTGTTTTGGCGAAACAGCGGGATCATTAACGGCTGCCACAAGCCTTTCATCATTATTGGATTATGTTGACTTAGATTCTTTTATAAACTTAGAAATGGAGACTTTTGCAAGCTATAAAGCAAATTTAAGTTACTCAGAAGGGAGGCTGCATTATAAAGGAGATAAAGGTATAGGGGTTGGATATGAATAAAGTTGCTGTTTATTTTGATGATGATATTCTTAGTAAAAACAATAAGATGGGTATATCCGTATTGCTATTTTCATATAGCCGATGTGTTTGTGTGATTAATCAAAATAATGCAGGAAAAAGCATTCGAGACTTTTACCCCTTTCTAGAAAATATCAAGATTGTTGGTAATATTGATGAAGCGATCAGGATGGGGGCTGAAAGCTTATTGCTTGGCCTTGCGCCACAAGGTGGAACTGCAAATCCGAAACTGTTGGATATTATGCAAAATGCAGCTCAAAAGAATTTAACTATTATTCACGGTTTTCATCAAACAGATCCTTTAACGGCTTTGGAAAAAAAATATCCAAATCTTGTTGTCGATTTAAGAACGCCTAAAAAAGAATATTTGTGCAAATCTCTGGATAAAGTGAGATTCACCAATAAGAATAGAATCCTCATGGTAGGTACGGATATGGCTGTCGGTAAAATGACGGCGGGGTTATTGATCCATAAAAAAACCCAATCTTTAGATTGGAATTGTGAATTTGTCGCCACAGGTCAAATTGGCATTGCCATCACAGGTAAAGGCGTTCCTTTAGATGCCATCAAACTTGATTTTACGGGTGGCGCCATAGAAAAATTGGTGCTAGATAGTGAAGCTGATACGGTTATTGTAGAAGGGCAAGGCTCTATTATAAACCCGTCTAGCTCTGCAACATTACCGTTGATCCGAGGCTCATCGCCGACACATTTAGTTTTATGTCATGATGCAAGTTTAATAAGTTTGAAAGATTTTGCGCATATAAAAATTCCATGTTTAAAATCCATTATTGATCTTTATGAAGATATTGCGGAAGCTTGTGGATTATATCAACGCCCAAAAACGATTGGTATTTGTGTGAACACTGCTTCCATGAGTGAAGCGGATGCAAAGACTTATATGGATGAAATTTCTAAGATTACCGGGAAAGTTGTGGTTGACCCTGTGCGGGATTATGATCAAATACAGCTTATTTTGGATGGCGTTTCCTAATGACTTACATGACCCCAATAGATTCCCACGCTTGGCGGCGTAGCCGCTGCATAACTACGTTATGCCCAATTACAGATCTAATTCGATCTGACGTGAATCCTCTTTCCCTTGGTGCTCGATATATTTACGGATAACCTCTACATATTTTTGATTATTCGGAAGATGAGTACAAGTTATTAATAGAAGCAAATATGACATCGACATTTCATATTACAAAACTTTTCTGCCCACTTTTAAAAGCGTCTCTTGGTGCAAGTATTATCAATTTTTCTTCTATTCGCTCGCCATTAGCCTTTAAGGGATCTGGCCCTTATGGTATGGAAAAGGCTGGTGTTGAAAGCTTAACGCGCACGTTAGCCGTTGAGCTGGGAGACGACCGCATTCGTGCTAACGCTATTTTACCAGGGTTTATAGCAACAGAAACACTTCTAAAGAAATATAACGACGTCTATTTGAAAGGAGCATTAAACCAGATCCCACTCAATAGAATGAGCGATCCTTCAGATATTGCAAATCTTGCTTGCTTTTTAGCTATGCCAGCTTCTGGATACATTTCTGGACAATGTATTAAAATAGACGGTGGATTTACTAGTTTTGGGTTCGGGGGGATCTAGCTAGAGGCCTTAGATTTACTAAATATACTTTCAACGGCATTATCCTCAAAGAGGCTCACCTCTTTTATATATCTCTGTTGTGTTTGGAGTGACTGCTTGGTGATTTCTCGCATTTTAAATAAACTTGCACCGGATGCCGCCGCATCGGTATTAAAGCCTCCACGAAAACCATGTGGAGAATATAAAGAACTAGAGAAATCAGCATTATTTAGACGTTCTTTCACGAGATTATAAAATGCTTGGTAGGTTAAATTTGTGGTTCTTATTTTTTTATACCCCTTATAAAAACCTCTGTAAATAGCCCCCGAGCTAATTTGAGATCTTGATAACCACAGTTGTAAGGTGCGAATAGGGCAGTAAGTTGTATCAGCATTAAATGGAATGGCGAGTGTATGACCTTTATTTATTTGGTCTGTTTTAGATTTCTGAATAGTTATTTTCATGCCTTGCTCTTCAATGATAAAATCCGAAATATTTAAAGAAATGATTTCTGAAGGTCTAAATCCGCCACAAAATGCTAATAACATAATGGATTTATCTCGTAAACCGACAAGTGTTTCAGTATCAATGAAATCAATAATCGTCATCAAGTCTTGGTAACAAATAGGGCTTGAGGACTTTGTTTTAGCACTTTTGTCTCTTCTTATTCCTTCAATAAGTTGCTTAATTCTATGATGGTTGGTTGGTGCTACAAAATTATTTGTTTTATGGAAGTGCTCTATGGCGGCCTTAGCAACCATGATGGAGTTTAAGGAATATTGTTCTATATCGGATGTACTGAGATCAATATTCTCACTTTGGCTGGAGTCATGCAGATAAGATAAGAATGCATAGATAACTTCGAATTGAGCAGGCAAAGCCCTAAATTCATAATGGTCACAGTAGTTCGTAAACAATTTCCAGGCACTTAAATAACGTTTGCGAGTACTTTCCGATTTTGACATATTCTCAAGTTTGAGGCCGTGCTGCAATTGATTATGAAGGTTTTCGGATTTTGTTTTTGTCAGGTCAGTACTGGATTTTGTGTTATATGGCATTTAAGAGTAACTCATTGTATTTTATAGAAAATAGTTATAAACAAGTATACAAAAACCGAGGCTAATTAATAGAGCAGATTACTTTAGAGAATAAGACTTCTCTAAAGTAATCACATTGTACGCATATGCGCATAATATATATTATGTTAAATTACGTGAATATGTATCTATATCAATCATGCCTTAATCTCCCCAGAAAATTCTGTATGAAAATCGTTATTTACATTTAAGTATACATTACCTCTTTAATATCATCACAGTCTTCTAACACCATCATCAACCTATCAAGACCTAATGCCACACCCGCACACTCTGGCATTCCGTAATCTAGTGCGGCTAATAATTTTTCATCTACAGGAACAAGATTTTTATTTTCAGTTTTACGAATGAACAAATCTTTTTGAAAACGCTTACGTTGAATTTTAACATCAGTCAATTCATAATATCCATTTGCAAGTTCTACACCTTTATAATAAGCTTCAAATCTTTTCGCGACCTTAGTGCCATCTTGATTATTTTCAACCTTTGCTAAGGCAGCTTGAGATTCTGGATAATCATAAATAAAAACTAATTCCATCTTAGCAAGCTCGAC
>CAUZSH010000003.1:0-44707 GCA_963582935.1 Gammaproteobacteria bacterium | reverse complement strand
GTTGCCATAGATTATAAAACCATATGTACTTCAGGATGCGAAGAGATTTCAGTATAAAGCGCATCTAATTGCGCCTTATTGGTGGCTGTAAATATTGCCGTAATCGAGATGTATTTACCTGTTTTACTTTCACGGGTTTTGAATTCGATATTTTCAGAGTCTATAATATGCTTTTCTAGTGCATCTAACACAAACTGTGTGACTTCTTTTCCAGGGTTTGCCATGATCTTAATTGGAAACTGGCAAGGAAACTCAAAAAATGTCTCTTGAGACTTAGGGGTGTTCGGTGTTTCAGGTTTATCCATGATAATATTTTACATAAGTTATGTTATGAAAAGAGTATAAAAAATAGGGCGAAATTGCCAGTTATTTCGGATTAAAACCATCCTTTAACTTTATTGCCCATTCTGGTAAAGTAGCCTGCTTTTGAAATTGTTTGGTTTGCCGCAATAGGTGCACTTGCAAGTATATTTCCATTTAAAGAAAGCGTCACTGTCCCTAGGACTTCGCCTTTAATAATAGGGGCTTCCAACGAAGTATTGAGTTTAATGCTTGGGCGAATATAGGCTTGTGAACCTTTAGGAATCGTTAAAGTGATGGGTTGAGTGGTATAAAGTCCGACTTTTTGATCTGAATTTTCAGCATTTGCAACAGGCAGATTTTTTATAATATCACCTTGACTATAAAGAGTTTCAGTAGTGAAAAATCTGAACCCATAAGTAATCAGTTTATTGGAGTCGTCTGTACGCACCTGAGCACTAGGGGTACCAAGGACAACTGAAATTAAACGTTGATCGTCTTTAATGGCTGAAATCACTAAGTTATATCCTGCAGCATTTGTATAACCCGTCTTCATGCCGTCAACAAGGGGATTACTGTAGAGTAGCTTATTGCGGTTGTTTTGGGTAATACCATTCCATGTGAATGATTTTTGAGAATATAGCTTATAAACGGCAGGAAAATTATGAATAAAGGCGCGCGCCAATAGTGCAATGTCGTAAGCAGATGAATGTTGTCCATCTGCAGGTAAGCCATTAGCGTTTTTGAAAACGGTATTTTTCATGCCAAGTTGTTTTGCGGTATGGTTCATCACGCCCACAAAAGCATCCTCACTACCCGCGAGAAATTGCGATAAGGCAACAGTTGCATCGTTTCCAGATTGAACGATCATGCCTTGCATGAGATCGCCAACCGTTATGGCTTCACCCGGTTTAATGAACATTTTAGAGCCGCCAGTTTTCCATGCCTTATTGGTAATAGGTACTTGCTCATCCCAAGTGATGGATTTGTTTACCAAAGCTTGCGCTACAATATATGCGGTCATGATTTTAACAAGACTAGCCGGTTTACGTGCAACATGAATATTTTTTTCAGATAAAATTTTTCCAGTTTTATAATCCATCAATACCCAAGCGGCGGCATTCACTTGAATAATAGGTGGCGGCGTGTACATATTTTGTGTCGTTGAGTTGCCAGCAAAGGCGGAATTGGGTGTTTTGCCCATATTTGGTGTTGGTTTTTGACTAACATTTATGGTAGCGTCAGCAGACCAGCTTGATCCAATAGAAAGTGAGCTGATTGCGATGGCTGTCACCAAAGATAAGGTAAGTTTTTTCAATTTGAATATCCAGTGATAAATAGATTTATCAAAGGTTAGCAATAGGGTATTCAAATATCAATTGGTTATTAGGGAAAGATACCCTATTATGTCTGATTTTCTTGGATTAAGGTCAACATGATCTCACTACGCCAACCACAAGTGAACTTCGTCAGTTGAGAATGATCATTTTGCAGATAGGCTTTTAAATCCGAGCGGGAGGCAATGAGTTGGGGGATAATGTTGAGTTTTTTTGATTGAGATTGCAGTTTATCATGCAGCATATTCAACATTTCCTTATTAATTCGAGGTCGGACAGATGTGTCTATAGGCACAGGTGTTTGTAAGCGCTTGTTTTTTTCTAAAAGGGTAAATATTTCCCGCGCACTTTTAAGTTGTTGTTTTGATGTTAGAGCATAGTTTGAGAGCATGAGTTCAGATTGATGTTCTGGTGGGTTCATGCTGAGTTGTATAATAGATTGGTCTGAAAGCACATTTTTTAAGATTACATTTTGCTTAATGGCTTGTTGTTCTCGCCATTTTGTCAATGCTTTAAGTATCTGAAGTGCTGGCAGCTTGAGTTTTCGATGTACACTGATTCTTAGATAAGCTTTGTCCGGGTCAGTATAAAGATAGCATTTTTTTTGAGTAAGGGTTTTGGATTCTTCTTTAAACCATTCAAATCTGCTGGTCGCCTCTAGTGCTGCTTTTAGTTTCAGATAGCAGGGAATCAAAAAGGTAACATCATCTTCGGCATAGTGCAATTGTGACGGTGTGAGAGGGCGTTTTCCCCAATTAGATAGCTTTTGTTTCTTGCTTAATGAGGCAAGGGTATAATGCTCTAAAATCCACTGCAATGAACCTTGATGAATGAGTCCCAGAAACTCTGCTGCCATTTGAGTGTCTGCAACGGGCGAAGTTTTAGCGCCGATTTCGGTTGCTAATATTTTTATATCGTGGCTTGCCGCATGAAAAAGCTTTAGAATCTTAGGGTCTTCCAAAATAGGTTTCAACTTTTTGAGATTGATTGGAGCAAGTGGATCAATTAGATAGGAGCGCTCAACGGTCGCTATTTGTATGAGGCAAAGTTTAGGGAAGTAGGTGTTTCGCCACATAAATTCGGTATCGAGTGCAATAATAGTTTGCTGCGACAGCGTTGCAACAAGCTGATCTAGCTGGGGATCAGAAGAAATCATGTAATAGGTGTTCTAATTATTTATAGTGCATGATAGTCTTTGTGAAGAATCTATGCAAGGGATGTGCTTTTGTAATGATCACCATATTTGTAATGATCACCATAGATTTATAATTAGAATTCTGTATTATTTTTGTGTAACTTCTTAATTACCAAGGGGATTTTTTAGTGATAAACATATTACTTGTCGATGATCATGATTTGGTTCGCCTCGGGATCAACAGATTACTATCCGATATTAAAGGTTTTAACATCGTTGGAGAGGCAAAAAGTGGTGAAGAAGCCATTGAGAAGGTAAATAAATTAAGACCAGATGTGGTTTTGATGGATGTGAAAATGCCTGGTATGGGAGGGTTGGAAGCCACTAAAAGAATTGTAAAGCAACACCCTAAAATTAAGGTCCTTGTTGTGACAGTCTATGGTGATGAACCTTATCCATCCAGGGTGTTGCAGGCGGGGGCAACAGGTTACATGACCAAAGGTGCCAGTGTTGAAGAAATGGTACAGGCGATTAATAGCGTTTATTCTGGTAAACGTTATTTAAGTCCAGAAGTTGCTCAACAACTTGCGCTAAAACATTTAACGCATCAAGATGAAAGTCCTTTTGAATCTCTATCTGAGCGTGAACTTCAAGTGCTTGTGATGATTACTAGCGGTCAAAAAGTTCAAGAAATAGCAGATCAATTATACTTAAGTCCTAAAACGGTGAATAGTTATCGTTACCGGCTTTTTGAAAAGTTAAATGTTGATACGGATGTTGAGCTGACACATTTGGCTATTCGGCATAAGCTGATTGCCATGGAAGTCGACGAATAACCTTTTATGGTTTATAAATGTTATGGATATTACGCCAAAGCATCTTTTTGATATAACTTCATTTCTTGAAAATCTTACAACACACCCTGGTGTTTATCGCATGATAGATCAACACCAAAAAATTATTTATATCGGTAAAGCTAAAAACCTAAAAAAAAGGGTCAGTAGCTATTTTCAAAAAACAGCAAAAGATCGCAAATCAATGCAATTGGTTGCATTGATTGAGCGTGTTGAAATAACCGTTACCCATAGTGACTACGAAGCATTTCTTTTAGAAAGCACTCTGATCAAAAAATATAAACCTCGATATAATATCTTATTTAAAGATGACAAAAGTTATCCGTACCTTGTAGTAAGCAGGCATTCCTTTCCAAGAGTATATGGGTTCAGAGGGAAAGTAAAAGCAACGGATAAATACTTCGGTCCTTATGTGTCGCTATCATCCGTCAAGGATACTTTATCATTGCTGCAAAAAATATTTCCCATACGGCAATGCCAAGATAGCTACTATCGTGCCCGGACGAGACCTTGTCTCCAGTATCAAATAAAGCGTTGTATGGCGCCCTGTGTCGGCTATGTTAGCCAAGAGGATTACCAAGATCAAGTCGCTTTGCTTGATCGGTTTTTAAATGGACAGTTGAGGGTGGTGCTAGAAGATGTCTCACTCAAGATGGAGCGAGCTGCAGAGCTTGAAAAATATGAGTTGGCAAGTACCTACCGAGATCAGTTAATTTTGCTTCGGAAATTGCAAGAGCAACAATCTGTTGATACGGATGAAGATGGATTGATGGAAGTCTTTGCCGTTGCAAATATAGGTTTTGAGTATGTTGTGGTGATGCTTCAAGTGTTAAATGGTAAGGTTGTAGGCGATCAGCATTGGTTTGTGAAGCTAAAAGATATGGATGAAGATGATCAAGTGTTAGGATCACTACTAAGCCATTACTATTTTTCCAATGAGTTAAGAAGCATGTGGCCGAAACAAGTCATACTACCAGTGGCTTCTACGATTGATGCAGACTTATTAAGCTCTATTAGTCTAAGGGCAGGTAAAAATATTTCATGGATTTATCACCCAAGAGAAACGAAGGCAAGGTTGCAAAAATTAGCATTGTTAAATGCAAAACAAAAGCTAGCCTCCCGGATGTCAGGCAAATTAAATCATGAGCAACGTTTAGATGATTTGGTTGAGGTGTTAGGGCTATCTCAGCGACCTAAGCGGATTGAATGCTTTGATATTAGTCATTTTCAAGGAGAGGCTTCTGTCGCATCATGTGTGGTGATGGATGAGAGAGGTATCAATAAATCTTGTTATCGCAAATTTAATATTTCAGGTATTACTCCAGGAGATGATTATGCTGCGATTAAGCAGGCAGTAACACGTAGACTTAATAGTGCTGTTCAGGAGGAAAGCCTCCCAGATATGATGGTCATTGATGGAGGTAAAGGGCAGTTCAAACAGGCGCATGATGTCTTGGTGGAAATGAAACTTCGCCAGAAGGTGACATTACTGAGTTTAGGGAAAGGCCCTGAAAGAGTGTCTGGGAATGAAGACATTTATTATGATCTAGGGGAGCCACCTTTGCGTCTTCCTGAGGGACGACCCGCATTTCTATTATTGAGACATATCAGAGATGAATCACATCGTTTTGCCATTACAGGGCAGCGGGGAGCGGTGGCGAAGCAAAGAAAAAAATCTATTTTAGACGATATTCCAGGCGTGGGCGCAAAAAGAAAAAAATCTATTTTAATGCATTTTGGCGGTTGGCAGGAATTAGAGAAAGCCTCTATAGATGAGATTCAAAAGGCAGATGGTATTAGTAAAAAATTAGCTGAATTGATTTGGAGAAGCTTAAAATGAGGATATTAATAAAGTTATTTCTAGTGGGTGCGATTTTTTTGCTTTTCCTTTTGCCTATGCAAAAGATTGCAGAAAAATGCCAACACAGATGGAGATGAATCTCTGTTTGAAAGAGAAGATGGTGGCTTTAGATCAAAAATTAGCAGGAATTATGCTTGAGCTGTTGAGTAATCCTGCCTATTCAAAGGAAAAAATAAAAGAACAATTTGAAACCTTAAAGTCTTATCGAGAATCGTTTTGTGAATTTGCCTCAGAACGCTATCAAGGAGGTACTTTTCGCTCTGCAAGTTATGGCTATTATTATGTAGATATGACAGAATTATGGGTAGATCAATTGAGTTTATAAGGGAATGACATGCGCGTTTTAGTCGTAGAAGATGACATCATGTTGGGGGAGGGTATCAGTGAGGGGCTAAAACAAAATGGCTTCACGGTTGACCTAGTGCGAGACGGATTAGAAGGTGAAGGTGCCTTACTGATGAATGATTTTGACATTGCAGTTTTAGATATTGGTTTGCCTGGGCAAGACGGTATCACATTGTTAAATAAGGTGCGTAAAAAGTCATGCGCGACACCCATTTTACTTTTAACTGCTAGAGATGAAATAGATGATCGTGTGAGAGGGCTTGATGCTGGTGCTGACGATTATTTAACAAAACCTTTTGATCTCTCAGAATTGTGTGCCCGTTTAAGAGCATTAGTGAGGCGTTCTTCTGGCCGTTCAGACCCAATCATTAAGTATGAAGATATTGAAGTGAACCCAGCATCCCATACGGTAACAAAATCGGGCGAATCAGTGAATCTATCTCGACGTGAATTTGATGTGTTTTGCCATCTTCTTGAAAGCGTGGGCAAAGTGGTCTCAAAATCAAAGCTAGATGAAAAATTATATGGCTGGAATGAGGATGTGGACTCCAATGCTTTGGAAGTACATATTCATCATATTAGGAAAAAATTAGGCAATAAATTGATCCGCACGGTTCGAGGTGTGGGTTATTTTATTAAAAAAGAGGGCTGATATAGAAGTAGGTAGTTTGGATTGGACTATGTATAGCTTGGCATATTCCTTATAATTCGTTAGAATGCTAGGATATATTTTCATGATAAGGCAGAGTTATGGCTCGTGTAACGATAGAAGATTGTTTGACTAAGGTGGACAATCGTTTTCAATTAATTATTTTAGCTTCTAAGCGTGCGCGCGCGTTAAGCGAATCGGGTGTTGAGCCAGAGGTTGAGTGGGATAATGATAAACCAACTGTTGTGGCACTTCGTGAAATTGCTGATGGTAAAATTGGTCCTTCATATTTAGATGAAGGTGATGACTACTAAGTTATTGCAAATATAAATAAACAGAAAGCCTGACATTGATCAGGCTTTTTTTTGCATTTTTTATGATAGGGTTTACCGATATGCTCGGCTAGATCTATGGGGAATTCCCCATTTTTAGGAATTAAGTTTCGGGCACAAAAAAGCCTAATTTCAAATAATATGAAAATTAGGCTCTAAAGGTTTGGAAGATTAAACTTACTTAGTCGCTTTGCTCATCAAACTTTGTTGGTGTTGCTGGGCGACGAGGAAAGGGGCTTATCGTGCGTTTTTTGTTTGATGGCTTATCGCCTTCCGCATTACCTTCTTGAGTCGCTTCTGCAGTTACAGGCTCTTGGGTTTGATTTTCTTCGACAACAAAGACTGGTGTTGTCTCTTCAACCGTTGGGATTGACTCAGCTGTTTCAATTACAATGGTTTCGACTTGTTGTGCGGTTTCTTCAGTGGAAACATAAGCCTGCTGTTCTGGGTTAGCTGCTGCATTGTGTTGAAGTGTTGGTGCTGTTTCAGGCGTTTCGCTTTTTTCTTTCGCTGCAGCAGCTTTGGTTGCGGCTTCAGCATCTAGCTCGGCTCGTTTTTCAGCTTCACGCTTTGCCTTTCTTTTTGCTTCATTCTCAAGACGACGCGCTTCTTTTTTAGCAACCTCTTCGGCCTGTTCTTTTTTCAAAGCATCTAAAGAAAGTTCAACGATGACCGGTTTGATGTACTTTGGCGCATCCGTTGATTTTACTTTTGTTTCAACTTGCTTGGCATTATCAGTAGCTAAAGTTTGGCATTTTTCAAGCACGTCTTTCACCATTGGTGAAATCTTGTCTTGTGGATTCACAATAACTGGTTTTGTTTGCACAGGTGCCACTTCAGCAACTGGAGTAGGTTTTGGTGCTTTAGCGGCGGCTTCAGCTTGAGATTTTTCTTTTAGCGCTGAAATGTCGATGACTTCTTCACTGCGATGAATGTTGCTTCGATTTCCCTGATTGTCTTGTTTGTTTGGCTGGTTACGACGCTGTTGAGGCCCCTTGTTTCTTTGGTTTTGACCTTGTGCACTTTGATTGCGGTTACGGTCATTGCGGTTATCTCTGCTATCCTTTCGTTCGCCACGGTTGTCATCGCGACGATTATTTTGGTTGCGGTCATTGCGATTTCTTTGACCTTGTGCACTTTGATTGCGGTTACGGTCATTGCGGTTATCATTTCTTTGGTTAGTGTTTGCCTGTTTTTGCTGTGTTTTTTGTGCAGGTTTCTTGTCTTTAGTTGTGTCTTTTTCAGCACTAAAAATGGATTTAATGAATTTTGTAAACATACCTTCTGTTCCTGTATTTTTTTGTGGGGCAGCCACAACTTGTGATTTAACGGCTGCTTGTTGTTTTGCAGGCGCTTTTTTAGGTGTATAAGCTTCTGCTTGGTCATTCTTTTGCTCAATAAGATCAAAGCTTGGGCGGCTTGCGTTATAGACTTCGCCATAAATTCTTTGAATATTGTAATGTGGAGTTTCTAAATTGCTATTTGGGATCAATACTATTTTGCATTGTAATTTATACTCTAGCTCGTTAATGCTTTGGCGTTTCTCATTCAATAAGAATGTCGCAACAGAAACGGGTAGTTGTACGCGGACTTCATTGGTTTTGTCTTTTAAGGCTTCCTCTTCAATTAGACGTAAGATAGATAAGCCTAATGATGGGGTTGAGCGGATGATGCCCTGACCTTCGCATCGAGGGCAAGCCATGGTGTTTGATTCACCGAGTGAAGGGCGCATTCTTTGGCGAGAAATCTCAACTAAGCCAAATCTTGAAATACGCGTCATTTGTATTTTTGCACGATCATGTTGGAGAATCGTTGAAAGTGTTTCTTCTACTTTCTTTTGGTTTTGACTAGAACTCATATCAATGAAATCAATGATAATCAATCCACCAATATCACGAAGCTTCATCTGACGAGCAACTTCTTCAGCGGCCTCAATGTTAGTATGAAACGCAGTTTCTTCAATGTTGTCACGACGTGTGGCTTTTGCTGAGTTGACATCAATCGCGGTGAGCGCTTCGGTTGCGTCAATAACGATAGAACCACCAGAAGGAAGCTTGACTTCACGTTGATAGGCGGATTCAATTTGGCTTTCAATTTCCATTTTTGAAAACAATGGTGTAGAGCCTTCAAAGTGAACCAATCTTTCAACAAAATCAGGTCTTAAAAGTGTCAGTTGGCGCTTCACGTCTTCATAGCATTCTTTAGTGTCAATGATGATTTCAGTGATATCTTCACGGAGATAATCGCGAATAGCACGGATCATGATGTCGCTTTCACGATGAATCAAGAAAGGGGCTGGTTTGTCGGATGTCGCTGTTTGAATGGTTTCCCATAGCTTTAGAAGAACATCAAGATCCCATTGTATTTCTTCAGGAGTTCGATCAACGCCCGCAGTTCTAATGATAATACCCATTTCTTCAGGGATGCTTAAAGCATTCATTAAGGCTTTTAGTTTCTGTCTTTCTTCACCCTCAATGCGTCTTGAAATGCCACCTGCTTGTGGGTTATTTGGCATTAAGACAAGATAGCATCCTGCAAGAGTGATAAATGTGGTCAGAGCAGCACCCTTGGTGCCACGCTCTTCTTTGTTGATCTGAACAATGATTTCTTGCCCAACTTTAAGCAGTTCCTGCATAGGTGGGTTATCATCATTTTCGTCATGAGGGCGACTGAAATATTCTGGAGAGACCTCTTTAAAGGGGAGAAAACCATTTTTTTCTTCGCCATAACTGACAAAGATGGCATTTAGACTAGGTTCAATACGGGATATTTTTGCCTTATAGATATTCGCTTTTTTCTGTTCGTGATCAACGTTTTCAATGTCTAAATCAAACAGTTTATTGTCTTTCGTGATTGCAATTCGAGTCTCTTCAGGCTCGGTTGCATTGATTAACATTTTTCTCATTATGTGTTTCCTTTGTGGTATTTATACAAAAGTAATAAATACTTAAAGGCATAGAATAGCGTTGATTAGCAACTATTTATTGCTATAAAAAACAAATAGTTGGGGTTATAGCTGGATCTTTGTTCTTGTTGTTTTTCAGCTATGTCTACACGCTAAGCTGTGCAAACGGAACTCTAATTTCAAATCTTTAAAAATCTATTCTGTATGCCGTGTTAAGCATTCATACTTATTTATGATTAGGCCTAGCTAGTACTCTAGCGTTAAACTTATCCAGTCTTATCTGTATATTAATGACAGCGCTGACACGTCTATTGGCACTTATAATCCTCGAAGATTCTAGCAGTAAAAGGCCTTAATGCAAAGCTTTTACAATGGTTTTATTTGGCAGGCGTTAAAAATTGAATGGATGCATCTGCGCTTAATTCGCCAGAATGTCGGCGAATTTCTTTTCCTTGGTTGCTTAACAGCACAAGTGTTGGCATTCCAAGTACATTATAATGTTTGAGTAATGCCGTTGTTTCTGAACCATATTCACTGACATCTGCTTTGACCAGAGCGATATTATTTTTTATAAAATATTCTTGAATCGTTGCGCTATTTAAAACGCGACTGAGAACATGGCAACTTGCACACCAGCTGGCGTAGTAGTCAACGAGAATGAGAGAGTGGCTTTGCTGTAAGGTCGCTATTTGTTGCTCTAATGCGTTGACGGATTTGACTGTGATGGTGTCAGGTTTTATCGATTGGTTTGCCGTGGTTGCAGATGGCAGGGAGTTCTGTTGCAAAGGTGCAAAGTAATTGTGTTGCCCCATTAATGCGCCAATAAATAAACTAATACCATAGATGAACAATAGAATTAAAATTGCCCTAAAAAAATTCAAGAGTTTGTTGGTGGCCTTGTCTAAAACACCATTTGCAACGGTATAAATAATGATGAGCGCTGCAAACAAGAGTTGCGTTGCAAGTTCAGGGATAATTCTAGAAAGCACCCAAATTGCCATGCCCAGCATAATAACGCCAAATAATTGCTTAATATGTATCATCCAAGTACCGGTTCGTGGCACAAAATGCCCAAAACCGGTGCCGATCAGAATAAGAGGGATGCCCATTCCGATGGCTAAGGTAAAGAGTGACAGCATCCCATATAGGTGGTCTCCTGATTGCGCAACGTATGTGAGTACGCCAATTAAAGGGGCGCTGGTGCAGGGGGAAAGGATAGCCGTGGCGATAACACCCATAACAAAGGCGCCAATATAAGTGCCAACGATTTGCTTGTCTTGTATTTTTTGTAAAAAATACTGGTGCTTGCTAGAAAGATTAATACTGAATATCCCAAACATGGAAAGAGAAAGGGCGATGAAAATGGCAGCGCTAATAATAATGGCGATAGGGGTTTGGAGTGCCACTTGAAAGCTTGCGCCTAGTATGGAAACCAATAATCCGATGAGTGCATAAGTCACCGCCATGCCAAGGACATAGCTTAAGGATAAAAAGAAAGCCACAATTCGTCTATCTTTTGCCTGTCCAATAATCAGTCCTGTTAAGATGGGGATCATGGGTAAAACGCAAGGCGTAAAGCTGAGTAATAGACCAAGCCCAAGCAACACCCATAAGCCACTATAATCAGTTTCACTTTGCGGTATTTCAATTGGTATTATGTTTTCAGCGTGCCTATTGTTTTTTATAAGGCTGTTTTCTGTCGTACTGGTTGGTGTGTTTTTGGCTTGGCCACTAGCGGGTGTAGCAGTGGGGTATTTATTTAATGCCATTCCTTGAATGATGATCGGAATATCCGTGCTTTGCATGGGCAAACAAATAGTGCCATCACAGCCTTGGTAGCGCACCTCTAAGTAGGCGTCACTCGGGATTGTGCCATAAAGTTTGATTTCTGTGCTCACTTGCTGGTGATAGACTTCTTGCATTCCGAATGTGGGGTCATTTTTCATCTCACCTTTGGGTAACTCAAGTGGTCCAACTTTAGCATCCGGTGCGTTCATTAGTAAAACATCAATCTTATCTTTATAGATGTAAAAATTTTGTGGGACATCCCAAATTAGGGTTATAGAGTGTTCGTGCTCATAAGCTGTGACACGTAACTCTGCGGGCGTTGTGGCATGGGTGTTGTTGGTGCTTGAAAACCAATCGGTAGAAGTTCCACCTAGGCTGGCAGCAAAGGCTTGTCCTGTGAACGATAAAAATAGGGCAAGTAAAAAGAGCGTAAATTTTTTCATAGAGGAAAGGTGGGTGCTTATTTATATTACATCATAGATTATGATGAAGGATTTTGCATAGCATGTTAAGATATTATGGGTAATTTAACTAGAATATAAAATGCAGATGATAGAAGAATGAAACAAATATATTTAGATTATGCGGCAACGACACCCGTTGATCCAGAAGTGGCAAAAGCCATGATTGAATGTTTGACGATGGAGGGCAACTTTGGAAATCCCGCTTCAAACACGCATTTTTTTGGTTGGCTGGCAAAAGAAGCTGTGACTGAAGCGCGCTTGCAGGTTGCGGACTTGTTGGGTGCAGATAGTCGAGAAATTGTCTTTACCTCAGGCGCGACAGAATCCAATAACCTTGCTATTAAAGGCGTTGCTGATGCCTATTCACATAAAGGAAAACATATTATCACCTGTGTGACAGAGCATAAGGCAGTATTAGACCCTTGTAAATATTTAGAAACCATCGGGCATGAAGTGACTTATTTGCAACCAAATACTGAGGGGTTGATTTCAGTTGCTCAAGTGCAAGATGCCATGCGAGAAGATACGATCCTTGTGTCAGTTATGTTTGTAAATAATGAAATTGGTGTAATTCAGCCCATTGCTGAAATCGGTGCTTTATGTCGTGGACGTAAAATTCTGTTTCATGTGGATGCCGCACAAGCTGTTGGGAAACTAGATGTTGATGTGAAATCCATGAATATTGATCTGCTTTCACTTTCTTCTCATAAACTTTATGGACCAAAAGGAATGGGCGCTTTATATGTAAGGCGTCGCCCAAAAATCAAACTGACGCCATTGATTCATGGCGGTGGTCATGAGCAAGGGATGCGCTCAGGCACATTAGCAACGCATCAGATTGTTGGATTAGGGAGGGCATGTAGTGTTGCCAATGCCTGTTTGTCAGAGGAATACCAAAAACTATTATCCTTTAGGCGGTATTTTATAGATTCCGTAAAAGTGATCCCAGAATTAAAAATAAACGGTGATCCCAAGCACGTTTTCCCGGGTATTCTTAATGTAACTATTGAGGGTGTGGATGGCGAAGCATTAATGATGGCGTTGAATGAAGTCGCCATTTCAGCGGGCTCTGCCTGTAATAGTGCGACGATTGAGGCTTCTTATGTCCTGCAAGCCATTGGTTTAACGGCGGAACAGGCACATTCTTCTTTTCGTGTTTCTTTTGGACGATTTACCGCGCAAGCAGATGTGGGTAAGTTGATTGCGCTTTTAATCAAGCAGGTGGCAAAGTTGAGAAAAATGTCTCCATTATGGCGTAAGGGGAAAGGCGATGTTATATAATCAGAAGGTATTGCATTATTATCAGGAGATTATTGACCCTAAACCTTTGTGGCAAAATGATGCACCATTTACGGTAACGACTCATTCAGGCGATAAATCTTCAGGTGAATTGGTGGTTTTTCAAGTGAAGCTGGATAGCCATAATTTACCTATTGAAGCAAGATTTCAAGTCTTGGGCTGTGGCTATATGATAGCCTTGGTTGCATGGTTGTCAGAACGGGTTGTAGCAGGAGAATTTGCCAGATTGGAAAATCTTACGATGCAACAGTTAGTGGATGAATTTGAATTACCCAAGCATAAACATCATAGTGCGATGTGTTTGCTGGACATTATTAAGCAACTTTCAGAAGCCATATGCGTACATTAGTCACTAGGGCTTATTTATTACATAGTCGGGTTTATCAAGAAAGCTCGGCGCTTTTAACATTGTTTACCAAAGAGCAGGGCAAGATTACTTGTATTGCCAGAGGGATTAAAAGACCGAAGAGCAGATTGCGTTCAGCAAGTAAATTATTTTCAGAAATGGCCATAGAGGCAAAAATTCCTAAAAAATCTGATGGATTGTATCCCTTGATCTCTGCGGAATTATTGTTGTTAGAGTCTGTTGAGACGTTGCCTTATATTACACAACTTTCTTTGCATTATATTAATGAGTTGATTTATCTATTGGTTCAGCAAGCAGCGGCTGATCATGAGTTATTTCATTCCTATCAACATGTGATGAAAAACATCGCGGAAAGCAATGCTGAGATATTGATCAGACAATTTGAAATGCAATTACTAGAAGCGCTTGGGTATGGCGTGCAACTAAGTCATGACTCAAATGGTCACGATGTGGAGCTAGAGGCATTTTATGCTTTGGTCGCAATGGGCGCACCCTTTAAAATTTTAGATGATCAAATGGATAATCGCGATATTTATAAGATGTCTGGAAAGGTCATGATTAATATTGTGAAAGGTGTGCAATGTTGGGGCGATGCTGAGTTGAAAGCGCTTAAATATTTGATGCGGTTAAATATACAGAGTGCTTTGGGTGGCAAGGTATTGCAAAGTCGGAAGTTGTTTAGAGAGTATTTGATGATTAAAAATAAGAATGTTGTGGACAGCTGAAAGCTGGGTTGAGTGTTATTGGGTGATGAGTGGTTGTTATGTGTGAGCAGCAAAAAAGAATGAGTGCCAGTTAAATGGTAAATATATTGGAGAAAAAATGATCAAATGAATTTTATAGATTTATTTGCAGGAATTGGGGGAATAAAGCTTGGATTCGAAAAAAATGGATTTACCTCTGTTTTCCTATTGTCATTCATCAATTGTTTCCAGATTTCTTCCCTGACAGAGATACTCCATTTAATTTAAAGTTTCCAGATGGTGAAAGTGTTACTGCTAAAATATGTCAAGAAAACGGTAAGGCATTAATGACTCAATCAAATAGAAAGTTGGGTAAATTGATATTAAGAAATGGGTTAAAATTAAGTATTGGCGAATTAGCAACATACGAAAAACTTCAATTATTAGGAATAGATTCTGTAAGAATTGATAAAATTAGTAATTCAGAGTTTGAAATTAAATTTTCAAAAAATAGTTCATATGAAGAGTTTTATTAGTAAAAACACATAATCATTATTTCACCTTCCTAGACTTCAACTTAATCCTCACAACCTCAAAAATCGCAGGCATGATGGATAGAATAATAATCACAATCACAACGATTGCAAAATTATCCTTAATGATTGGGATATTCCCAAAATAGTAACCAAGATAAGTAATAGAAACCACCCAGATGGCAGCACCAATCACATTGTAAAACATGAACTTGCTATAGGTCATGCTGCCAGCGCCAGCCACAAAGGGGGCGAAGGTACGTATAATCGGCACAAACCGAGCAATGATAATGGTCTTGCCACCATACTTTTCATAGAAATTATGTGTTCTATCTAAGTAGGACTGCTTTAAGATCTTGGCATCTTTTGAGAATAATTTTTCACCAAAATAATGGCCGATCCAATAGTTGCATGTATCACCAATGACCGCGGCAACAAAAAGCACCAAAACGAGTATATGAACATTTAACGTCACGCCTTCAAGCGCACTTAATGCACCCGCTGCAAAAAGGAGGGAGTCGCCAGGGAGGAACGGTGTAATAACCAGACCTGTTTCTGCAAAGACCACTAAAAATAAAACAGCATACGCCCAATTACCAAAATAGTTAATAATTTCAGAAAGATGGTGGTTTAGATGCAATACAAAGTCGATTATATAATAAAGTGTGTCCATATATTCTGATCAGCTTAAAAGTATTTTGCCATTGTAGTGTGCTGAGTGTTTTTCAGCAAGCGCTATCCTTGAATAATGGTGCAAAGTTGAGCAAGGTCAAGATGAAGTCCGTTTGAATAATATAGCAGAGCAATAAAGCCTTTAAAAACGAGCGTATATACGGTATAAAGGTGTACATTAAAGCAGTGCTCATGTGGCATTAGAATTCAATTATCTGAGGCAAAGAATGATCCAAGTTTACAATGGCTTGACGAAGAAAAAGGAACCCTTAAGAACGCTCAATCCAAACAAAGTTAAAATGTACGTTTGTGGCATTACGGTTTATGATGATTGTCATATTGGTCACGCCAGAACCTATATTGCTTTTGATCTTATTATTCGTTATTTACGTCACCGTGGTTATGCTGTGACTTATGTTAGAAATATTACCGATATAGACGACAAGATTATTAAAAGAGCCCATGAACGACATATTGACCCTAATCAATTAGTGGATGAGTATGTGACAAGAATGTACGAAGATTTTGATGCGCTTAATATTGCCCGTCCAGATTATGAGCCTCGTGCAACCGAGACGATTCCTGAAATGGTCGCTTTTATTGAAGGGCTGATTGAAAAAGGCTATGCCTATGCCGCAAGCAATGGTGATGTATATTTTCGAGTGGGTGCATTTGAGGGTTACGGAAAACTAAGTGGACAAAATCTAGAAAGTTTACGGTCGGGTATTCGCGTTGAAATTTCTGAAGTGAAGGAAAATCCTTTGGACTTTACATTATGGAAAGCATCCAAACCAGGTGAACCCGAGTGGGATTCGCCTTGGTCGAAGGGTCGCCCAGGCTGGCATATTGAATGTTCTGCCATGTCTAAGAAAATTCTTGGGGAGACCTTTGATATTCATGGGGGTGGTTCTGACTTGAGGTTTCCACATCATGAAAATGAAATTGCACAATCAGAGGCAGGCAATGGCTGTACCTTTGCAAATACTTGGATGCATTCAGGTATGGTGCAGGTAGATGCTGAAAAAATGTCAAAATCTCTGAATAACTTTTTCACCATAAAAGAAGTGTTAAAGGCATATCCTGCTGAAGTGGTGCGTTATTTTTTAATTTCAGGGCACTATCGTAGTGAGATTAATTATTCAGAAGAAAACTTGGATCATGCGCGCGCTGCGGTGACAAAACTATATAGCGCTTTGCGTGGAGTCGAAGTGTCACCTGATATGCCAAATACCACAAATTATATTGATCAATTTAAAGTGGCAATGGATAATGACTTTAATACTCCAGAAGCCTTGTCGGTTATTTTTTCAGTTGCCAAAGAATTAAATCGTTTGAAATCAGAAGCTAATACGAAAGAAGCCAATATGGAGGTCCGTGCGGAAGCATCTAAATATGCTCGGTTACTGGTGACATTGGGAGAGGTTTTGGGGATACTGCAAAATGATCCTGAGCTTTATTTTAAAGAAGGCGATGATGATGCTTCGTTGATTGAGGATTTAATCAAGCGACGTGCAGAGGCAAAAAAATCAAAGAATTGGTCTGAAGCCGATGCGGTAAGAGATGAATTAAAAGCAATGGGTGTTTTGTTGGAAGACACTTCAACTGGCACAGTTTGGAAAAGGGAAAAATAATTATGGCAACGAAAGAACCTGAAAATGAAGTGATTGCAAGTTCCATTGCAAAAGAATTGATTACCATTAGTGATTGTTTACGTTGGGCGACAAGCCGTTTTAATGAAGCAAATTTATTCTACGGGCATGGTACTGAGTCTGCTTGGGATGAAGCAGTTCACCTTGTCTTGCAGTTAATCCATTTGCCTTTAGATATTGATGATCGTGTGCTGGATGCGCGACTGACTCATTCTGAGCGTGAAATCATTGTGAAATGTATTTACCGCCGTGTGGTGGAGCGTATTCCTTTGCCATATTTAACCAATGTTGCTTGGTTTGCTGGGATGAAATTTTATGTTGATCAACGTGTAATCATTCCAAAATCACCTATCGGTGAGTTGGTTCGAAATGGTTTTTCTCCTTGGGTGGAGCATGATCATATTGCGTCCGTGTTAGATCTTTGTACGGGAAGTGGTTGTATCGGTATTGGGGCTGCCCATGCTTTTCCAAATGCAGATGTGACCATTTCAGATATTTCCCCAGATGCTTTAGAGGTTGCCAAACGCAATGTGAGAGATCACAAGCTTTCTTCGAAAATTACGCTTGTAGAGTCTGATTTGTTTAAGAACTTAGATGGCGCGCATTTTGATTTGATTATTTCCAATCCCCCTTATGTAGATAAGGGGGATATTGATACGATGCCTGAGGAATACCATAAAGAGCCAAGGCTTGCATTGGAAGCTGGGGAAGATGGTCTTGAGTTGGTGCGCAGAATTCTTCGCCAAGCGCCCCATCATTTAAATGCGAATGGTGTTTTGATTGTAGAAGTTGGCAATAGCCAGTATTCTTTACAGAATACTTTTCCAAATGTGCCATTTACCTGGCTAAATTTTGAGGATGGTGGCGATGGTGTTTTTGTTTTAACATCGGAAGAGTTGTTGAAATATCATGAGGAATTTTTAAAAGTCGAAGTATAAAAGGTGAAAACCTAAGGTAATATTGATCATGTCTGGAAATAGCTTTGGAAAGATTTTTTCCGTTTCAACATTTGGTGAAAGTCATGGTCCTGCCCTAGGTGCGGTGGTAGATGGTTGCCCTCCAGGTTTGAGTTTGTGTGAGGCAGACTTGCAGGTTGATCTTGATCGGAGGAAACCCGGCACTTCTAAATATACAACGCAACGCCGAGAGGCCGATCAAGTTAAAATTTTATCGGGTGTTTTTGAAGGTAAAACCACTGGTACGAGCATTGGCTTGTTGATTGAAAACACCGATCAACGCTCGAAAGATTACGGCGACATACAAGACAAGTTTCGACCTGGACATGCTGATTATACTTATTGGTATAAGTATGGTATTCGAGACTATCGTGGTGGTGGTCGTTCTTCCGCAAGAGAAACCGCTATGCGTGTGGCAGCAGGCAGCATTGCAAAAAAATATCTGAAAGAACAGCTGGGGTTGGAAATTTATGGCTATGTTTCACAAATAGGGAATGTGAAACTAGAGTGTAAAAACATCTCTGCTATTAATGGAAACCCATTTTTTACAGCAGATCCTGATAAAGTTTCTATACTGGAAACATTGATCCATAAAATTCGAAAAGAAGGTGACTCTATCGGTGCTGAAGTGACCGTAGTTGCTCGTAATGTTCCTGTGGGCTTGGGAGAGCCGGTATTTGATAAGCTGGATGCTGAGATTGCGTATGCTATGATGGGGATTAATGCTGTAAAGGCAGTTTCGATTGGTGATGGATTTGAGGTGGTTGCTCAGCGTGGTAGCGAGCATCGAGATGAGATTGCAAAAGATCATTTTATGTCAAATCATTCAGGTGGCATTCTTGGAGGGATTTCATCTGGGCAAGATGTGGTGGCACGTTTAGCGTTTAAACCAACACCCAGTATTTTGAAAACAGGCAAGACTATTGATAGATTTGGAGATGAAACGGAGATTATGACCAAAGGGCGTCACGATCCCTGTGTTGGAATTCGAGGAACACCGATTGCAGAAGCAATGCTTGCATTGGTGCTAATGGATCATGTGATGCGTGATCGCGCACAAAATTTTGATAGGGAAAACAGATGAGTCCAGAGTGGGCAGAATTAATAAATACTTGGGGCTACTGGTTAATGGCCTTTGGCGCAATTATCGAAGGTGAAACTTTCCTCATTATTGGAGGAATTGCAGCTGCAAATGATTTGTTGCATTTACCGGGTTTAATTGTTTTGGCAAGTATTGGTTGTTTGCTACATGATGGCTTTTTCTTTTATCTTGGGCGCTATGGAGGCAATAAGCTCTTGATCAAAAGGCCAAAATGGCAAGCTAGAGTTGATAAAGTAACTCGGCTATTGGACAAATACGATTTTTGGCTCATTATTGCTTTTCGTTTTGCCTATGGGTTGCGTACAGTTATACCATTCGCTTTGGGATTGAGTAAGATTTCAAACCTTAAATTTACCATATTTGATTTTATTGGTGCCGTCATCTGGTCCTGTTTCTTTATTCTTGGTGGCTATTACTTTGGGCAAGGTTTGATTCTTTTAATGCACAAACTAGATATTAATGATTTTGTGAAACAGCATTGGTTGACCTTTAGTATTGGTTTGGTTGTGGTTGTTTTTGCTGTATGGCTTTTGATTATTTATTTGAGAAAACGTCACCACGCTAAGAAAAAGAAGCTAGAATTAGAAAAATCATTGCAAGATCAACAATTAGCTGAGCCTGAGTAAATGAGTGAACTAACACTGATGGTTGCGAATAAAAATATTGCCTTTAAGGTGTTTATGCCTTTTGTAGAAGATGGTGCGGTTTTTATTCCTTCTGATGAAAAACATCGGCTTGGGGATCAGGTCACCCTTAAAATAAATATGCCAGAGTTACAGAAAGAAATTGACTGTGAGGGTGTTGTTATTTGGATTTCTCCGCTAGGTTCACATTCAAAGCGTGGGGTAGGGGTTCAATTTCAAGGTAAGCAGGGCGAACAGGCAAAGCAAGCTTTTGAGACTTATGTTGCTGGCATGAAAATGGGTAATAAGAAAACATTTACGTTGTAATAAAGTTAACTCAAATAAGTTTCACAAATTCTGACATTGCTTTTAAGAAGTGAGCCTCTGAGAGTTGTTTACTTTTTCTCAGCGATCTCAGGCTTGATTTCAACTTTAGAAATCTGCCTTAACATACTTCCAGAAATTTGATTCGCTTCAAGTTTGTGCTTTATGATGTCGCCATCGCGTTTACTGTAAACAGGACCAACATCCAGTCGATACCAGTCACCTTGTTTACTTACAGCAGGCTTTAATCCAAGTAACAATAGCCTTGCCCTGACGGCATTTGCGGCGGATTGAGAGCGATAGGATCCGACCTGTAGCATGTAAGTAGTTTTATAGGTTTTAATGGCCTGAGGTGTGACATCAACCGGGACGGTTTCATGTGTCAGATTGGAATAGAATGTGAATTTAGGCGGGGTATTTTCTTCTTCATTTGCTTTAGTTGAGGTGGATTCTGGCGATGTTTGAACGGCTTCTTTTGTGGGCGAAAGTATTTTTTGAGGTTCTTCTTGAGGGGCTTTTAGGGGTTCAGGTACTGAAGTCGTCTTACCTGTTGTTTCTGCTGAGGTCGCATTTAGAGGAATAGACTCAACTTTTGCTTTATTTGGTGAAGCCGTGTCCACAGAAATAATTTTGTCTGTATCGTGAGTAGGTGCTTCAATGGTTGTATTTGAAGGTTTCTTTGAGCCATTTCCAGTCATTAAAAATAAGGCAAGTATGATGAATAGGGCAGCAACAATAATGAGTAAGATCACTTTTTGTCGAGAATTTTTATTTTGAGTAGGGTATTTTTTTTGTCCGTTTGGGTTGGACTGGGCTACACGTGCCGTTTTTTTCTTGGCGGCGGGCTTTTTTTTCGGAGTATAACCTTTTGCGAAATCTTTCACGGATAGTGTGTCCTTAGTTTTGTGCCTTACATTTTTTCTGGCGCTGATATTCCTAACAGGTTTAACGCATTTGCAAAAACTTGTCGTAACACAAAAATTAATGTCAAACGAGCTTGGGTAAGTTCTTGATCTTCAACGATGAACTTATCTGCATTGTAGTAAGTATGGAATAGATTCGCAAGCTCGCGCATATAAGTTGTTAAAAGATGTGGTTCTAGGCGTACGGATGCTTTGTTAATGACATCTTGAAACAGGGCGATTTTATTTACAATAGCAAGTTCATGGTCAGAGACGAGTTTATTCAAGTGCTCTAAACCAAGCTCGGGTTGATAGGTTTTATTTTGTTCTTGTAGTTGTCTGAACACACTACAAATACGAGCATGGGCATATTGAATATAATAGACGGGGTTCTCATTTGACTTAGATTTAGCAAGGTCAAGATCGAAGTCTAAATGTTGGTCTGCCTTACGCATAATATAAAAGTAGCGTGTAGCATCATTGCCTACTTCTTCACGAAGATCACGTAAGGTTACAAAAGAGCCACTTCGTGTGGACATTTGTACTTGCTCTCCGCCTTGATACAGGATGGCGAATTGAACCAAAGGGATATGGATTTGTTCATCCTTAAATTCAAAGGCCTGCGCCAGCGCTCTTAGGCGTGCGACATAGCCATGATGATCGGCACCAAATAAATAAATCACGTCATCAAAGCCACGATTGAACTTGTTTGTCATATAGGCGGCATCTGAAGCAAAATAGGTGCTTTGACCATTGTTTCTCACCACGACACGATCTTTTTCATCTCCTAGAGATTCGGCTTTAAACCATTTTGCATCGTTAAGGGTGTAGAGTAAGTTATTATCCTCTAATCGTTGAATGGCATTTTTGACATCGTTAGAAGTCATTAAAGAGCGTTCTGAAAACCAGACATCAATATCTACATTGAATTCAGCGAGATCAGTTTTAATGTCATCAAGAATTGAATCTAACCCTGTTTTGTGGACGATATTATATTTATCTCCAAGCAAAGATTTGGCATTTTGGATTAAGCCATCTATATATTTTTCTTTATCGCCTGCTTCAGTCGCGGAGTTGTAGTCGGCAGGTATGTCTTTGTATAGAGCATCAACATCTACAGAAAAAGCATCTTGGTGTTCATCTTTTAGTGCTTGTGCAATATCATAAATATATTGACCTTTATAGCCGTTTGTTGGGAAGGTAGGGTTTAAATTAAGTAGCTCTAAATACCGTAACCAGACACTTGTAGCAAGTATATCCATTTGACGACCAGCATCATTGACATAATATTCACGGGTAACATTGTGCCCAGAGTATTCTAGGATGCTTGCAATAGCAGACCCGATTGCAGCTCCTCGCCCATGTCCAACGTGAAGTGGGCCGGTTGGGTTTGCTGAAACAAATTCAACATTGACCTTTTTTGAATTGCCGAGGTTACTTTTCCCATAATCTTCTTTTTGGTCTAGAATTTTTTTAATGATCTCAAATTGTGCTGAATGGTTTAAGAAAAAATTGATAAACCCAGGACCTGCAATTTCTGTTTTAGTGATCAAGTCGGATTTAGGTAGGTGAGTGATAATCTTTTCAGCCAGTTGTCGTGGGTTACATTTTGCTGGTTTAGCGAGCATCAGTGCTATATTGCATGCGTAGTCACCATGAAGTTTTTGTTTGGTGGGTGTGACCTGTATTTTTGGGGCTACGTTTGTATCTAGTATGCCTTGATTTATAAGCGATGTGACACTTTGTTGAATTAAAGTGATCAGTTGTTCTTTCATGGATATTCCTAGGGGATAATGCTCATGCTCATGTAGGTATATATATTGACGTATTTTAGGCGTTTTATCGACTGATTTAATCAAATAAATTCGATATAAGGCAATAGGAAGATGATTGTTTGGTTATTTTTTGTTGTCGAATTGAATTCGGGAGATAGATGCAATATTATGGCGTAAGATACAAGAAAGAAAAATGATATGTTGAGATAATATGGATATTGAAGTGATCATTCAGCAGCTGCTAGACGAAAATGTTGAGTTGGATGTAAAAGTAAAACTTGTCACTAAGTTGAATGCTAAAATAGAGGATGCCGATGTCTTATTTGAGTTGGCAACCTGCTTTAGAGCTAAGAGCCTAAAAATACATAATCCTTATTATGATACGATAGATATTGTAGGTACGGGTGGAGATGGTGCAAGTACCTTAAATTATTCTACGTTGTCCGCGCTCGTTGCACACAAATATGGCTTGCCAGTTGCTAAGCATGGTAATCGTGCAACCACCAGTAAATGCGGAAGCTTTGATTTTCTAGAGCGCTTGAATATTGAAATACCTACTACGCCTGAAGAGGCAAATAAATTACTCGATACAAAGAGACTTGTTTTTCTGTTTGCACCTTATTTTTATCCAATCTTTAAACCTGTTGTGGAAGTGCGTAAAGTTTTTGCTGCAAAGGGTGAGAAAACAATTTTTAATGTGTTAGGGCCATTGCTTATTCCTGAAGGCGTTAAAAGAGTGGTCATTGGAGTTTACGATAAGGCGTTATTGGAACCGATGGCCGAAGTTTTACTCAGGCTTGGTGTGAAATATGGCTATGTGGTTTATGGTGCAGGTTTAGATGAGTTTTCAGTTTGTGGTGTCAGTAGCGTTATTCGAATCAAAGAAGGCGTGTTAAGTTGTCATTCACTGCATCCAGAACAAGTGGGCTTTACGCGTAGTGAAGTGTTGGCGCTTGCTGCGGGTGATTCATACCAGAATTACAAGGAATCAAAAGAAATCCTTTGTGGTGATTTAATGGGCCCTAAAAGAGATATGCTGGTTTTGAATGCGGCAGCGGCTATTCAAGTTGGAAGAGGTTTTGATCAAAAACTTAGCTTTTATGTGGATGAGGTAAATACTCTTCTTGATAAAGGGATTTGCTTAGAGAATTAACAGCGTCATCAACTCTGTTGGCGATGGGATTTTTGATAAAAACATCCTTGCATTTCAAGCTTCTAATAGTATACTTATCAACAGCTTTGGGTCGTTAGCTCAGCTGGTAGAGCAGTTGGCTTTTAACCAATTGGTCGGGCGTTCAAGTCGCCCACGACCCACCATATTCCAAAATGTTTTCTTTCCAGAATTTATTCAACTATGATCGCTGCAAGCACAGCGCGACCTTCATCCGCAAGAATGTTAAAGGTACTGCAAGCGGCATGGCTACTCATAAAATCGACACTCTTTTGATGTTTGAAAAAAGCGGTAAATATATCGTTGCTGGGAATATGTTGCTTTGATCCCGTTCCTAAAAGCACGACTTCAATATCCATTTTCAAAATATCACTAAAGGAATCAACCGTAAGTTCATCAAAGCTTTTAGGTGTCCAATTCGAAGAAACCAAATCCTTTGAGGTCATGATAATACTGGAGGTGTACTTTTCCTTATTGGTGGTAATTAGCCCAGGCTCATAATGCCTGAAATATAAACGGGTTGAAGGTGTTTCAAGGTTAATGTTCATAAGTATCTACCCTATAGTATTGGCAGGTTGAGGACGCCACCAATGATGCCCATGAAAAAACGCATAAAGGGGCTGATAATGGAGAACAGCAATGAAGAGCCATTGAATGGGATAATCAGCAACGCAATTAAAATAAAGAAGCCCCAGCGTTCTAAACGGTTATATTTTATTGCTAAGTGATTTGGCAGAAAACTTGTGACGATTCTGCTGCCGTCTAATGGTGGGATGGGGATAAGGTTTAAGATCATTAGAATAATGTTCACGGAGATTCCAATATAACCCATATTAAGGAAAATGCGTCCTGCCTCAGGAAAAGTTGGGTATATGATGACAGCAATTTTGGCAACAATGCCCCAAAAAATGGCCATTAATAAGTTTGCGGCAGGACCTGCTAATGCCACCCATGCCATGTCCTTTTTAGGATTTTTAAGGTTGCGCCAGTCGATGGGGACGGGTTTAGCCCAACCAAACAGAAAGCCTGCACCCGTAAAGATTAAAATGGCGGGTACTAAGATGGTTCCAATAGGATCGATATGTTTAATCGGGTTCAAGGATAATCTGCCCAGTAAAGCTGCAGTATGATCACCTCTGAGTTTAGCCACATACCCATGTGCAACTTCATGTAAAACAATCGCAAAGAGTACGGGTATAACATAAAGTAGAAAAAGCTGTACTTGAGGTGTGATCATATGTGAATACTCGGTATTGTTCTTGTAAAATAACGATTATCATATGATATAAGAAGATCGCCAAATTAGCACTGAAAAATCTAATTGCTTTAATGAAATAGATGAATAGTCAGGAAAGACGTGACTTTTTTTACCGAACCTAATTTATAACCTCTTGGAGATAAAACCTTAATGAATCCATTACTAAAAAAAACAGACCTTCCACTTTTTTCCGCATTTAAAACGGAAGATGTGATACCCGCTTTAGATAAAGTGCTAGATGATTGTCGAAGGAAAAGAGAGTCATTATTGAAACAAGAGACTTATGCTTGGGAAAATTTAATTTTTCCATTAGATATAGAGGAAGATTACCTCTCTCAAATGTTTTCGCCAGTTTCGCATTTAAACTCAGTTTGTAATACGCCAGAGTTGAGAGAAGTTTATCAGGCTAGTATTGAGAAAATCACCGAGTATTCAACTGAAGTGGGGCAACATCAGGGCTTATATAATGCTTATAAGCAAATATCAAAATCAGATAAGAGTTTATCCTTGGCACAAAAAAAATCATTAGAAGATGCTTTAAAAGGATTTCACTTGTCGGGTGTGGATCTACCCAAAGAAAAGCGTGAGGCGTTAAAAGTGCTTTCTGCAAAGCTAGCAAAATTTCAAAGTGACTTTGAGAATAATGTTTTAGATGCCACAATGGGTTGGCATTACTACACCGATAATTTAGAAGAGCTTGCGGGCTTGCCTCAGCATGTGATTGATGCCGCGGAAGCTAAGGCGCGATCACATGATAAAAAGGCACAAGATAAAAAGGGGTATATATTAGGGTTGGATATGCCCACATATTTGACTGTACTAATGTCTGCAGAGAATCGTAGCCTAAGAGAAAAAATGTATGAGGCATTTGCAACGCGCGCTTCTGATCAAGGCAGCAATGCAGGAAAATGGGATAACAGCGCATTATTAGTTGAGATTATGCAACTGCGTGCAGAGGAAGCCAAAATATTAGGGTTTAATAATTTTGCAGAGCTTTCCATTGATACCAAAATGGCAGAATCTACGGATGCGGTATTGGCATTTATGTATGACCTCGTCAAGAAATCAAAACCACAAGCTGAGATGGAATATGAAGAATTGCAGCTTTTTGCGACCGAAAATGGTTTGGTGGGCGCTTTGCAATCATGGGATGCAACTTATTATAGTGAAAAATTTAAGAAATCCCTATTTGATTTTACACAAGAAGAATTGCGACCTTATTTCCCTGTCACCCAAGTGATGCAGGGATTATTTAAAATCCTTCAACATATATATGGTTTGATGGTAAAAGAGGTTGCACAGATAGATAAATATCATGATGACGTGAAGTTATATGAGTTTAAGGATAAACAAGGAAACCTTCGTGGTAAAATATTTGTAGACCTATATGCCAGAGAACATAAACGAGGTGGGGCTTGGATGGATGAGTGTCGCGTCCGTTATCGTAAAGCAGATGGTGGTATTCAATCTCCAGTAGCTTATGTGACTTGTAACTTTACCCCAGCACTTGGTGATCAAGAGGCGACCTTGACACATACCGATGTGGTGACGTTGTTCCATGAATTTGGACATGCCTTACACCATGTTTTGACACAAGTTGAGGATTTACCTGTGTCTGGAATTAATGGGGTTGAGTGGGATGCAGTGGAGCTTCCAAGCCAATTTATGGAGAATTTTTGTTGGACCGCAGAAGGCTTAAAGTTAATATCATCACATATTGAAACAGGAAAGCCATTACCAGATGTTTTATTTAGTAAGCTGAATGACTCGAGAAAATTTCAATCTGCATTACAAATGATTCGTCAGCTAGAATTTTCGATTTTTGATTTTAAAATTCATATGCTTCCAAAGATAAAGGGGGTCAAGGATATACAACAGGTTTTAGATCAAACACGTGAAGAAGTTTCTGTGAGTCTTCCGCCTAGCTATAATCGCTTTCAGCATAGCTTCACACATATTTTTGCAGGGGGATATGCTGCAGGATATTATAGTTATAAGTGGGCAGAAGTGCTTTCTAGTGATGCCTTTGCAAAATTTGAAGAATCAGGCAGTGTCTTTAATGCTGAGGATGGACAAGCTTTTTTAACCTGTATTTTGGAAAAAGGAGGTTCACAACCTGCCGCCGAGCTTTTTGAAAATTTTCGTGGGCGTAAACCTAGCATTGACGCGATTTTGCGACATGCTGGGATTCGGTAAGGCGTGAGCCGACAAAGAGGCAACGAGGTTGAAAATGTAGTTGCGAACCTGATTATAAAAAAAGGTGGGCAAATTCTTGCGCGCAATCTTTATTGCAAGATGGGTGAGATTGATATTGTTGCACTGAAAGCTCGTGTGTTGGTCTTTATCGAGGTGAAATACCGTAAATCAGCAATTTTTGGCTCAGCAGCTGAAATGGTGAGCTATCAAAAACAACGTAAAATTATTAAAACAGCACAGTATTTCTTACTTAAACACCCCGAATTTGAGTCTTTTGAGTGTCGCTTTGATGTGGTGGCAATTACGGGAAAGAAGTTAGAATGGCTGGCAGGGTGTTTTGAATAAAATGTATAACGGAATTACATTTTAAGTAAAGGACAAATGATACTAATTTAACATACACTGCTCAAATCATTTCCTATTATTTACATTTACGTATGGCGAAAAGCATGGAAAGATTGAGTTCTAATAATATTTAGGAGTTTAAATGGATATACTTAATAACGATGCTAAACTGCTGTATTCCCCAGTGCTTAAGCCATCTGTTTGGTCTGGTCGAGCGGATGCTTTATTAGGAGAATACTTGTATCAACAAGTTAAAGTATTAGATTTATCTAAAAACACGAGTGCATTTTCAGATTCTGGTTATGCTTTGTTAGGTTTTCAATCTGATGAAGGCGTTAAAAGAAATCTTGGTAACCCTGGTGCGGCAGAAGGACCCATGGCATTTAGAAAGTGTTTTGCAAAAATGCCAGTACATACAGATTTTAATTTTTATGATGCGGGGAATGTCTCTTGTCTTGAGGGGGATTTGGAGGCGGCACAGACTGAACTGAAAAAAAGAGTCAATCAGATACTATCATTGAGATTGATGCCTGTTGTTATTGGTGGCGGACATGAAACAGCTTGGGGGCATTATCAAGGCATCCATCAATATTTTGGTAAGGAGCCTGTTGCGATTTTAAATTTTGATGCGCATTTTGATTTACGGCCTTTAGTGGATGGCAAGTATGGGAACTCAGGAACACCATTTTTTCAAGCCAATGCTCTGTTGGAGCAGAATAATCAATCTTTTCATTATTACTGTGCTGGAATCCAACCTTTTGCAAACACGAGCAGCCTATTTGCCTATGCGGATCAGAATAAGGTTGAATACCACTTAGCTGAAAGGATTAATAATCATCCTTCAGATCTAACCTTTATTGAAAAGGTGATACAGCAGCATGAAAAAATTTATGTGACCGTCTGTTTGGATGTGTTTAGAGCAAGTATTGCGCCTGGGGTAAGCGCACCACAACCTTTAGGGATTGAAGCGCAATATGTGATTAATGCTTTGCGTCTATTAAAAGCAAGTAAAAAAGTAGTGAGTTTGGATATTGTTGAGCTCTCACCTAAACACGATGTGAATAAACAGACAGCAAAATTGGCTAGCTGTTTATTAATGGAGTACTTACATGATTATTAAGCATCAACTTAAAAGGAATTTAAGACCTCGTCATCTCATTATGATGACACTGGGAGGCACGATAGGGACTGGGCTGCTATTAGCTAGTGGAGGTGCGATTCATGATGGAGGTCCAGGCGGTGCAATGTTTGGGTATATCCTCGTGGCTTTTATTGTCTATTTTTTAATGACAAGCCTAGGGGAAATGTCGGCACACTCCCCAACAACAGGTTCATTTTGTGAATATTCCGCAAAATATGTGGATAAATCTTTTGGCTTTGCAATGAGTTGGAACTATTGGTTTAACTGGGTGTTAGTGCTGGCATCTGAAGTGATTGCCGCAGGGTTTGTGATGCAGTTCTGGTTTCCGCATGTGGATGTCTGGATTTGGACGGTCCTGTTTTTTTGTTTGATCTTAGTGATTAATTTGGCGGCAGTGAGACTCTATGGTGAAGTAGAGTATTGGATGGCATTCGTGAAAATTTCAGCGGTGATTATTTTTATCATTGTGGGGTCTTTGATGATTGTGGGACTTGTCGGCGCACAAGGAGATGTAGGCTTTAAGAATATCACTTTAGGTGACGCGCCTTTTCATGCGGGCCTTTTTGGCTTCTTTAGTGTCTTTTTGATTGCAGGCTATTCCTTTCAAGGAACGGAGCTGATTGGCATTGCTGTGGGAGAAACAGAAAACCCTCGTAAGAGTATCCCAACAGCGATTAAAAGTGTTTTTTGGAGAATCATGATTTTTTATGTGCTTGCGATTGCAGTGATTAGTTTTTTGATTCCTTACACCAGTCCCCAATTGGTTAACGTTAACTCTAGTGTGGCGAGTAGCCCTTTTACGATGGTATTTGAGAGTGCGGGCATAAAATATGCGGCATCTATAATGAATTTGGTGGTGATTACTGCCATTATTTCCGCAGCGAATGCCAGCATGTATACGGCTTCACGTGTTTTATGGCATATGGGAAAGGTAAAAGAAGCACCGAAATCTTTACAGCAAATTAATGTGCATGGCGTTCCTGTTGTTGGGGTGGTTGTTACCGCAGCGGTGTGTGTGTTATTAATTATTGCCTCTGTCTTTGACAGTGGTTTGATTTTTAGCTGGTTGGTGAATATCATCAGCTTGGCAGGATATATTGCCTGGTTTGGAATTTGTTTAAGTCATTATAGATTTCGGAAGGCTTATATGGTTCAAGGAAAAAACTTAAATGAATTGCCTTATAAAGCTCGTTGGTTTCCTTTTGCACCTTTATGCGCAATGACGATCATTGTGATAATTATGGTGGGGCAACAGGTGATGGCGATTGTGGAAAATCAGGCATCTTTTGGAGGGTTTGTGGCAACCTATTGTGGTGTGGTGCTTTTCTTCATTTTAATGCTGGTGTATAAAGTGATTAAAAAAACGAAATTAGTGGCTTTAAAAGACCTTTCTCTTGGTGATTTATCAAAAGGATAGGTTTTATTTAATAAAGGTTAGATGGGAGAAAAAAATGCATAAAAATATTATTGCCCCAACAGGCACAAAGCTTAACGCGAAGTCATGGTTAACTGAGGCAGCACTTCGTATGTTGATGAATAATTTACATCCTGACGTTGCTGAGAACCCAGATGAATTAGTTGTTTATGGTGGGATTGGAAAAGCGGCTAGGAATTGGGAATGCTATGATCAGATTATACGTTCGCTAAAAGATTTAGAAGATGATGAGACCTTGCTGGTGCAGTCAGGTAAACCCGTCGGTATTTTTAAAACACACAAAGATGCACCACGAGTATTGATTGCAAACTCTAATCTTGTGCCATATTGGGCTAATTGGGACCACTTTCATGAGCTGGATAAAAAAGGTTTGATGATGTATGGTCAAATGACAGCGGGCTCATGGATTTATATAGGTTCTCAGGGGATTGTTCAGGGTACTTATGAGACTTTTGTTGAGATGGGGCGCCAAAGTTATAACGGTGATCTAAGCGGTAAGTGGATATTAACAGCAGGTCTTGGTGGCATGGGTGGGGCACAGCCTTTGGCTTCTGTGATGGCTGGTGCATGTATGCTTGCTATTGAGTGCGATGAAACGCGCATTGATTTTAGAATTCGCACACGTTACGTAGACTATAAAGCGAAAAGCTTGGATGAGGCAATGGCGATGATTCATCAAGCGATCAAAGAGAAAAAAGTCATCTCTGTTGGCTTGCTTGGTAATGCGGCTGAAATCTTACCGGAAATGTTGAAAAAAGGCATTAAACCAGATGCGGTCACAGATCAAACCAGTGCTCATGATCCATTAAATGGTTATTTACCTATTGGTTGGACGATGGAACAAGCCAAGCTGGAGCGCAAAAATAATCCACAATTAGTGATTAAAAAGGCAAAAGAATCTATGGCTGTGCATGTAAAAGCGATGCTTGAGTTTGATGCACAAGGTATTCCAACTTTTGACTATGGCAATAATATTCGTCAAGAGGCTCTGGGCGAGGGAGTTAAAAATGCCTTTGATTTTCCAGGGTTTGTGCCAGCATATATTCGACCATTATTTTGTCGGGGTGTTGGACCATTTAGATGGGTCGCACTGTCTGGAGACCCTGAGGATATTTATAAAACGGATCAAAAAATTAAAGAGCTATTGCCAGACAACAAACACTTACATAATTGGCTAGATATGGCACGAGAAAGGATTAGTGTGCAAGGTCTTCCTTCAAGGATTTGCTGGGTAGGATTAGGTGATCGGGCTAAGCTGGGATTGGCATTTAATGAAATGGTCAAAAATGGCGAATTAAAAGCTCCGATTGTGATTGGCCGAGATCATTTAGATTCAGGCTCCGTGGCAAGCCCTAATCGAGAAACAGAGTCTATGAAAGATGGATCAGATGCGGTGTCCGATTGGCCATTATTAAATGCACTATTAAATACAGCCAGTGGTGCAACTTGGGTCAGCATTCATCATGGTGGTGGCGTAGGTATGGGATTTTCCCAACATGCAGGTGTGGTCATTGTGGCGGATGGTACAGATGAGGCTGCGGTAAGACTGAAAAGAGTTTTGACCAATGATCCTGCAACAGGTGTGATGCGTCATGCAGATGCAGGCTATGAATCCGCCATTGAATGCGCAAAAGAAAAAGGCTTAAATCTGCCAATGATAAAGGGTGAATGAAATGTTTGAATTAGTTCCAGGTCAGCTTGAAATTAAAGATATTTGTGATTTATTAAATTCAAAGCAAGAAATAAGATTAATTGAGAGCGCTTATGTTAATGTTGAGCGATCTTATCAAATTGTACAAGATGTCATTCGAGAAGATAAAAGTGTTTATGGTATTAATACAGGCTTTGGTTTGTTGGCAAGCCAAAAAATTGAAAAAGAAGAATTAAAAGATTTGCAAAGAAGAATCGTATTATCTCATGCCGCAGGGGTTGGGACACCATTGGACGATGAAATTGTACAATTAATCATGTTACTTAAAATTAATAGTTTGTCATTAGGGTACTCTGGAATCTCTAAGCGTTTATTAGATACATTAATTGCGCTCTACAATGCAGGGGTTTATCCGATCATTCCAGAACAAGGGTCTGTTGGGGCATCAGGAGATTTGGCACCATTAGCACACATGGCCATGGTGATCATTGGCGAAGGTGAAGCAAGTTATCAAGGTCAGCGACTTCCCGCTAAAGAGGCTTTGGCATTGGCAAAAATTTCCCCAATTGAGCTGGTTGAAAAAGAAGGGTTGGCACTACTCAATGGCACGCAAGTTTCTACGGCTATTGCCTTAATTGGTTTGATGAAAACGCAGCGCAACTTTGCCATTGCAACGATTGCAGGCGCGTTGAGTTTGGATGCGACATCAGGTAGTCTAAAACCCTTTAAAGCTTTCATTAATAAAGCGAAAAATGCTAAAGATCAAATTATTTTTTCTGATTTTATGAGTAGCTTATTGAAAGGCAGTGAGGTATTAGAAAGTCACCATGAATGTCCACGTGTACAAGATCCCTATTCGATACGTTGTCAGCCACAAGTCATGGGTGCGGTACTCACTTATTTAAAAAACGCCCAGGAAAATTTGATTAATGAAGCCAACGGTGTTTCAGATAATCCGTTAATTTGCCCTGATATAGGTGAAATCGTTTCGGGTGGTAATTTTCATGCCGAGATGACCGCAATTAGTGCGGATTTGATTTCGATTACCTGTTCTGAAATTGGCGCTATTTCTGAGCGTAGAATTTCCTTATTGATTGATAAATCTTTGAGTGGCTTGCCGCCATTTTTGGTGGAAAATCCAGGGTTAAACTCAGGATTTATGTTGGCGCATGTAACTGCCTCGGCATTAGCCAGTGAAAATAAAACCTTAGCACATCCAGCGTCAGTGGATAGCTTGCCCACCTCAGCGAACCAAGAAGATCATGTGAGCATGGCGACTTTTGCGGCTGTAAAATTAATTAAGATTGCTGATAATGTCTTAAATATTCTCACCATTGAAACTTTAGCAGCTTGCCAAGGACTTGATTTTAGAGCGCCATTAAAAACTTCTGAAGTATTACAAAAACAGATGGCAATGGTTAGAGCTCACGTTCCATATTACAAAGAAGACCGTTACTTTGCTCACGATATCAATGAAGCAAGAGAGGCAATCATAGCTCCCAAATACTACGGATCTGTGCGCGATGCCTTATTCTGTTATTAGGAGCCTATGATGCATTATGATCTTCTAATAGAAAATGTAAAAGTAATGACATGTGACGATCAGAATAATATATTGGAATGTGCGACCATTGCTATATCTAAAGGTGTTATTGCCAAAATATTTACCCAAAAAGGGTCAGAAACAGCAACAAACTCCCTAGACGGTAGGGGTCAACTATTAACCCCAGGCTTAATCGACTGCCATACTCATCTTGTGTATGCAGGAAGCCGAGCCGATGAGTTTGCAATGCGTTTAGAGGGTGTCTCTTATGCTGAGATAGCGGCACAAGGTGGCGGAATCGTTTCGACAGTGGCAGCAACAAGAAAAGCCAGTGCCGAGGCACTTACAAAATCAGCCAAAGAGCGTGCACAGATGATGTTTAATCATGGCACAACCACCGTTGAAATTAAGTCTGGTTATGGTTTAGATTTACATACCGAAGTCAAAATGCTTCAAGTTGCGAAGTCGTTAGAAAATATTTTACCCATTTCAGTGGTCCCTACTTTTTTAGGTGTGCATGCCATACCTAAAGAATATGAAAATAATGCAGATGGTTATGTTGATTATGTGATTTCAACCGTACTTCCCGTTATTGCAAAAGAAAACTTGGCAAAGTTTGTGGATGCATTTTGTGAAAGCATTGCTTTTAATAGGTCTCAGGTTGAACGGTTATTTAAAGCAGCAAAAAAACTTGGATTTCACCTTAAGTTGCATGCGGAACAACTCACCGACCAAAAAGGTTCTGTCTTGGCTGCTAAATATGGTGCCAACTCCGTTGATCATTTAGAATTTTTAGCAGCAGATGATTGTGCGATATTGGCAGAGCATAATACGGTTGCGGTTTTGTTGCCTGGCGCCTTTTATTTTTTAAAAGAGACACAATTACCACCCATGGACGCACTGAAATCTAATGCTGTTCCTATAGCCATTGCCACCGATGCCAACCCTGGCTCTTCACCCTTCTTAACATTGCCACTAATGATGAATATGGCCTGTGTTTTTTTTGGCTTAAGTATTCAAGATGCTTTTAAAGGGGTGACGATTAATGCGGCTAAGGCATTAGATATCGCGGATAAAGTTGGCAGTATAGAGGTTGGAAAACAAGCAGATCTTATTTTATGGCGCACCGATAATATCAATGATATTGTTTATAATCCCACAATGAATTTTTGTGAGCGGGTGATTAAAGCAGGGGAGGTAATAAAAATTGGATAGTGATTCGATGTTTTGAATAATTTACAAGCCGAATAAATGACGTTAATATACCCTTATTATTAAGTATCGTTGTTAAGCAAAATGCAGTCCTACTACACCAAACCTAAAATCTATTTCTATACACTTCTCTTGGTTAGTATTTATGCTTCATCATACGACATGTATATTGCTTCATTTCCAAGCCTGCAAGATTTTTTTCATACCAGCACAAGCGCGATCCAATTATCTTTAACCATTTTTGTGCTTGCCGCAATTTTCACAGCTATTCCAGTGGGCATTATCAGTGACTTGTATGGGCGTAAAAAGTGTATTATTGGATTGATCATCATTGCAATTATTGGAACATTTTTGTGTGTATTTGCCACAGGGATCTATCAATTTTATATTGGTAGGGCACTGCAAGGCATTGCCGGTTCTGGTATATATATTGTTTCCATTAGTATCCCAAATGATTTATTGAAAGGGGAAGAATTCCTCAAAGTTTGGCAATGGCTGACGCTGGCTTTCTATATTGCCCCCTCTATAGCAACAGCTTTGGGCGGCTATATTGTATATCACTTCAGTTGGGAAACCGTTTTCCATGTTATTTTAGTGATCTGTATTTTTACGTTATTGTGCATTGCTTTTACTTTCAAAGAAACGGGTATAATTATTAAACGTAATGAGGAGATGTCACGTAGAAAAGCGATATTTGCGAATTATAAAAAAGTTTTGTCAAATCAGAACTTTTTCATCTATTGCTATGTTACCGCAATTGCTTGGGCGGGTATTGCTGTTTTTTATACGATCTTACCTTTCGTGATTATTGATCACCTAAATTATACCCCAGTTTTTTTTGGTTGGGTGACATTCAGTATGGTGATTTGTGGTGTGCTTGGGCGTTTAGTCAATATGACATTTTTTGCAAAGTTAATGAGCCTTGAGCAAAGTGTTTTTGTTTTTTCAATTATGAATACATTTAGTGTGACACTGGTCTTCTTGGCGCTTATTTTCCCGGAACACTTTACGATTTATATTTTGATTATTTCTTGTACGCTGTTTGGATTTTCATCTTCAATTTCAGCGATTTCAGGATCAAGTGCCGCATTTAAAATATTTGATAAATCTCTTTCAGCTTCAGCAACCGCTATTTATGGTTTGATTATTGATCTTGTTATATTTTTGGGGCTTATTGTTTCGCCTATGTTGCCTGCTTCAATCTTAACGCTTGGGTGTATACTGGTTGCCTTAACAGGTGTGGGTTTATACCTTGTTTTCAAAGCGCGAAATAATAGTATGTCGAGTTAACAAAGTTCAATCGCCATTGCAATGGCTTCTCCACCACCAATACATATCGCAGCGACCCCGCGTTTTAAGTTTCTGCGTTGTAATGCATGGATTAATGTGACTAGAATTCTGGCACCACTTGCGCCAACAGGATGACCTAATGCACAAGCACCTCCGTGAATGTTTATCTTGTCAGGCTTAATCGAAAGATCTCGCATAAATGCCATCGCCACGACTGCAAAAGCTTCATTGATCTCAAATAAATCGACATCATTAATATCCCAATTAATTTTACTAAGCAGCTTTTTAGCCGCACCAATGGGGGCGGTTGGGAATTCAGAGGGCGCTTGTGATTGACTGGCGTGAGAGATGATTTTTGCAATAGGGTGAAGCCCAAGTTGTTGTGCATGTGATAACCTTGTTAAAACTAATGCGCTTGCACCATCAGAAATGGAGCTTGAATTTGCGGCAGTGACCGTTCCATCTTTTGCAAAAGCGGGTTTTAGTTTTGGGATCTTTTCTTCTTGGGCTCTAAGCGGAGTTTCATCGGTGTCAACTTTTTTGGTTTCTTTTTTATTTATCACCGTGCACTTTGCAATTTCAGATTCGAATGCGCCTGACTTAATCGCAGCTTTAGCTTTGGCTAGTGAGTCTATTGCAAACGCATCTTGCTGTTCTCTGGAGAATGGGTAAGACTTTGCCGTTTTTTCAGCATAAACTCCCATTAATGTGCCAGATTCAAAAGCATCCTCTAAGCCATCACAAAACATATGATCGAGTACTTGATAATGGCCCATGCGAAAACCAGAACGCGCTTTGGGTAACAAATATGGGGCATTACTCATGCTTTCCATGCCGCCAGCAACGATAACATTATAATCCCCAGTCTTTAGCATATCATACGCAAAAGTGACGGCTTGCATTCCTGAGCCACACATTTTATTGATAGTAACGCAACCAGCGTCTAATGTAAGCCCCGCTCCCAATGAGGCCTGTCTAGCGGGTGCTTGTCCAAGACCTGCTGGTAATACACAGCCCATAAGTACCTGTTCAACATTTTTCGGGTTGATTTTTGCCCTATTAACTGCAGCTTCAATAGAAATTGCGCCAAGTTCAGGTGCGCTTAAGCTAGATAGGGTACCTTGAAACGCACCAATAGGGGTGCGCGCGCACCCGATGATAACAATAGGATCTTCATTCATAATATATCTCCAATTCTATATCTGTCATAAAAAACAACGAACATTAAATTATAAGCAGTTTTTTGTGCAATTAATAAGGCTTGTTTGCTAAATTAAATAGATAGTACATCTAGATTTGAACTTTATTATGGAAATAAATAAACTCAATGTTGTCATAACGGGTGGTGCATCTGGTCTAGGATTCGCTTGTGCAAGCCTATTGGCAAAGCATCATGCAAGTATCGCGATCATTGATACAGATGCAGATAAAATAAATCAAGCTAAGCAGTCTCTCAATTGTTTAGGCTTTGTGGCGGATATTTGCGATTCAGATGCCATTCAGAAAACCGTAAATTTGATTGAAAAAAAATTAGGACAAATTAGCGTATGCATTAACTGTGCTGGGGTTGAGTCAGGCAAAAGAATCGTTGGTAAACAAGGCCCTCAATTATTAGAGGAATTCAGTCAAGTGATTAATATTAATCTTTGTGGAACCTTTAATGTCATGCGTATTGTTGCTGATAAAATGATTCGTAATCATCCATCGGATAAGACGCATGAGCGAGGTGTCATTATTAATACGGCATCGATTGCTGCATTTGAGGGTCAAATTGGTCAAAGTGCCTATGCTGCCTCTAAAGCGGGTGTTTGTGGTTTGACTTTGCCCGCCGCACGTGAGTTTTCTCAATTTGGTATTCGTGTTATGACTATAGCACCGGGACTCATGGATACCCCAATGATGCGAGGCCTGTCTGATAAAGTACAGGATTCATTAAAAGAGACGCTACTATTTCCAAAATGTTTTGGGCGCCCTAAAGAATTTGCAAAACTTGTTTTGGAAATTATCACGAACCCTATGTTAAATGGGGGTATTGTAAGATTAGATGGTGGGCTGCGCTTACAGTGATAAGCGAGTTCTATTTTTAAAATATCGCGGAGTCATTATTTTGCCTATTAAAATAGAAATAATCGCCGAATTTAAAATTGAAAAAGCGCAATACCTAAATAAATTGGGGGAAGCAACACAAGATTTTCCTGATTTTGCAAAAGATCCTGTCGTGTTACTTGAATTGTATAAATTAATGTTAAAAACACGCATTTTTGATGGCAAGGCCATAAGTTTGCAGCGTACTGGTAGGTTAGGCACTTACCCTTCGGTATTGGGTCAAGAAGGCATTTCGGTAGCAATCGGACATGCAATGAATTCCGATGATGTCTTTTGCCCCTACTACCGAGATTTTGGTGCGCATTTGCAGCGAGGTGTCACTATGGAAGAATTGTTCTTGTTTTGGGGAGGTGATGAGCGAGGCTCCAAATTTGCTAATAACAAGGAAGATTTGCCTCATTCCATTCCTGTTGCAAGCCAGATATTACATGCTGCAGGTATTGCAACGGCCATGAAATTAAGAAAACAGAATCGCTGTGCGGTGACAACTGTTGGTGATGGCGGAACCTCAAAAGGGGATTTTTATGAAGCTCTAAATGTCGCTGGTGTTTGGAATTTACCATTGGTAATCGTTGTCAATAATAACCAGTGGGCGATTTCTGTGCCACTTTCTTCTCAAACAAGCTGTGAGACATTAGCGCAAAAAGCAATTTCTGGAAATGTATATTCTGAGCAAGTAGATGGTAATGATATCATTGCGCTACGCGATAGGATTGGAAAGGCGATTGAGAAAGCGAGGAATGGGGGCGGACCAACATTAATCGAAGCAATCACCTACAGATTAGGAGATCATACGACAGCGGATGATGCCAGTCGTTATCGAAGCTTAAAAGAAGTAGAAGCCGCTAAAAAAAATGATCCAATGGCAAGGTTGCGTCATTATTTACGGAAAAAAGATTTTTGGGATGAGACACAAGAACAAGCATTAATTTCTAGATACCAACAAGAAGTTGAACAAGCGGCACAAAATTACTTAAATTTACCCATCCAGCCAGTTGAATCTATGTTTGATTATTTATATGAAGAACTTCCTGAGGCATTAATGGAACAACGCCAACTTGCCATTGATTCACAAAATGGAGAATAAACAAATGGAAGAAAGCAAAATAGTGGACAACGGAACAGCAGAAAATCGAATATCAGAAAAAAAAAGAGGCATAACATTAGTCGAAGCTGTCACTCAAGCACTGGCATATGAGTTGGAAAATGATGCCGATGTGGTTGTTCTTGGAGAAGATGTTGGCTGTAATGGTGGCGTTTTTCGGGCAACGGACGGCTTGGAGGAAAAATTTGGTAAGCATCGTATTATTGATACGCCTCTGGCTGAATCCATGATTGCAGGTTTATGTGTTGGCATGGCAACTCAAGGGATAAAGCCTGTTGCTGAATTTCAATTTATGGGATTTATTTACCCTGCTTATGACCAAATCATTAACCATATTGCCAGAATGCGCAACAGAACTCGAGGACGACTATCTTGCCCCGTCGTGTTGCGTGCGCCATATGGCGGTGGCATACATGCGCCTGAGCATCACAGTGAAAGTACAGAGGCTATTTTTGCGCATATTCCGGGTATTCGAGTTGTTATTCCTGCTTCTCCAGCAAGAGCTTACGGTTTACTACTGGCCGCTATTCGTGACCCTGATCCTGTTGTTTTTCTTGAGCCTAAGAGAATTTATCGCAATATAAAACAGATTGTTCCAGATAATGGTAAAGCTTTACCTCTAGATCGTTGTTTTCTTTTACAAGAAGGTTCAGATGTCACTTTGGTAACCTGGGGTGCAATGGTCATTGAAACAATGCAGGCAGCCAAATCAATGGCAAGCCAAGGCATAAGTGTTGAAGTGATTGATGTGGCAACCATAAAACCGATTGATATGGTAACGATAATTACGTCCGTTGAAAAGACAGGGCGTTGTGTCATTATCCATGAGGGTGCTCGAACTTGTGGGGTTGGGGCTGAAATTAGTGCGCAATTAGCAGAACACGCTCTGCATTATTTGGAGGCGCCAATAATGCGTGTTACAGGTTACGATACCGTTATGCCGCTGTACCGATTGGAGAATCATTATTTGCCAAGTGTGCAGCGCATATTAGATGCCATTGATTGTGTATTAGAATAAAATAATTGGGAGTAATGTATGACAGTTTTTCATCTGCCTGATTTAGGAGAGGGATTGCCTGATGCGGAAATTAGGGAATGGTACGTTATAGTTGGTGATAAAGTAGAGATCGATCAGCCACTGGTGTCTATGGAAACGGCCAAAGCTGTCGTTGATGTTCCCGCACCCTTTGTCGGCACAATAAAAAAAATATATGGTGAAGCAGGTGATGTCATTAACACGGGTGCCCCACTTATAGAGTTTGAAGAAAAAGGTATTAGCAACGCGCCTAAAGTAAGCGCCAGCCATACCGTTGTTGGTGAAATCAAGGAAGGCAATGAAGTAACGATTGAAACTGCCATAGTGGCACCTAGAAAAAGCAATGCGATACAAGCTCCAAAAATAAAAGCATCGCCTGCGGTACGTGTATTGGCTAAGAAACTAAATATAGCTCTGGAAGATGTCACGGGGACAGGACCTAATAGCATGATTACCAAAGCAGATATACAGCAAGCATTCTCTCAAGAAAAGGCATTAATGATAGATGGCAAACCTTTGCGTGGTGTGCGGAGAATCATGGCACAAACGATGAGTGAATCTCATGCACAAGTTGTGCCCGTAACTTTGGTTGATGATGCGACCATTACCCATTGGTCAGAAGATGAAGATGTTACCCTTCGCATTATTAGTGCCATTTCTAAAGCTGTGTTGCAAGAGCCGTATTTAAATGCTTGGTTTGATGGTTATAAGCATACTTTTAAGCAGAATAAAAAAATTAATCTAGGGCTTGCAATGAACAGTGATGATGGATTATTTGTTCCAGTGATTAAAGATATCGAAAAATTACTTGTGAGTAACCCTAAATTAATTAGAAACCATATCGAAAATTTTAAAGTCGGTGTGAAAGAGCGATCTATCTCGCTAGAAGATTTAAAAGATGCAACTATTACATTAAGTAATTTTGGCATGTTTGCTGGTCGCTATGCAAATGCGGTTATTGTATTGCCGCAAGTCTCGATAATTGGTGCTGGGAAAATAAGAGAAGTTGTTATTTCTAAAGACCAAAAGATTATTATTAGCAGAGCGTTGCCACTGTCATTAACATTTGATCATCGTGCTGTGACGGGTGCTGAAGCCACCAGGTTTTGCGTGCTCTTATCGATGAGTTGGAAAATTGATCGCAGCAGAATCTCTTAAACAATAACTTGATCTTCAAGATTCGCACTGCTTTGCGTATAAAATTTTGATAAGTAACACAATGCTCTGCCAACAAATGTACCCGTACATAATCCAGATACAATCAGCAATAAAACATCAAATGGAACGGATTGAGTAATGGTGGGGTCATCGCCAATAGCATAACCAAAAGCATATTTTGACACAAAAATAATCATGATTAAAATAAAAGTGGTCCAATTCCCAGGAACTTTGATCAACCAGTGTGGGCGATCTACTTTAAATTTGAAACGATTTACAAGTATCCAGCCAATAAGTCCGCCCAGCCCCATGGCAACAACCCAAGTAATAACATTTATTATAACGGGCTCTACTGTCGTGAGAAGCGTGTGGATTGAAAGCACTGTAAATATGATTGGAATGATAAATAATTTTTTAATGGAAACAACACTTGTTTTGGTTGCTCGAATTCCAATCATGAATAGATAGATAAATAAAGCATACACCCACCAAGGTGTGTTATAAAGCGCTTCAGTTACATACTCGATCATATAAATTATCCAATTGGCTTTGTTCGTCTGATGATAGGATAAGCACTATAGCTAAGTTCGGTCAAGAGGCAAAATGACTATTTATGACTTATGTTGCATTAATGCCCATTCTATTGATTCCCTTACAATAAGATCCACGGTGATGGTTAAAGATTCCTGCAATGTAGTGAGTAACTTTTTAGAGTAGGGTGCATTACCAAGCGCAATAGCAAGATTTCTTTGCCAGCAATGATAACCGATGCGCCTAATTGCAGAGCCCTCTGTATTTTTTAGGAATTCGGCTTCTGTCCAACTAAATAGATCAATCAGATTTGGGCTTGTAAAAAAGGCTTTTGGAAAAAAATCTTTTTCTTTTGTCAGAGAGGCATATTTATTCCAAGGGCAAATGAGTTGGCAGTCATCGCATCCGTAGATTCGAGTGCCAATTGCTTTACGAAATTCTATTGGTATCACGCCTTTATTTTCAATAGTTAAATATGAGATACACTTTCGAGCATCAACTACTTTTGGGGAGACGATTGCATTGGTTGGACAGATTTTAATGCAGGCGGAACATTTTCCACAAATATCTTCCAATTTTTTTTGTTTTGTTTCAAATGGGATGTTGGTATAAATAACCCCAATAAAAAAGAATGAGCCATGGTGTTTGTTTAATAAGTTACCATGCTTACCAATTACTCCAATACCTGCCTTTTCCGCAAGGGGCTTTTCAAGCACTGGAGCACTATCAGTGAATACTCTGTATTGGTGTTCGGGGTATAGCGTGGTGATATAGTTTGCAAGTGACTGCAGCTTTTTGCGAATTACTTTATGGTAATCACGCCCTAGTGCGTATTGAGACATGACTGCTTTTTCAGATCGATTTGAAAGCGCTTGCTTAACTTGTTTGAGGTCAATTTTTTGTGTGAGGTAATCAAGTGTGACGACTATGGCGCATTGGGTGTTGGGGACTAGCTGCTCTGGATAAAGGCGTTTATCACCATGTTTGGTCATATATCCCATATCACCATGGAAATGATTTTCTGTCCATTCGTGATAGTGTTTGTGATAGCTAGAGAGATCACAATCAGTGACGTCAATTGATCCAAACCCTAATGCTTTTGCATGTTGACGGATCTGTTGCCAATCATCTTTCCTGTCATCTTGATCGTAGCTCAGGTTCATTGCCGCTTATAGTCGTTATTTATAAAATAGGGTTATTTTCTAGACTCATCCATATGCTTGTATAAGTAAACACTCTGTCCAATAATAAAGATAAGTGTGAATCCGATAAGTCCAAAGGTTTTAAAGTTTACCCACGCATTGAGTGAATAATTATAAGCAACATAGATATTAACCGCGCCTAAGATAGTGAAGTACGCAATCCATATAAGATTGAGACGTTTCCATACTTGATCTGGAAGTTCAATATTTTTTTCCATAATCATGCGGATAATGGGCTTCTTCATAAAGAAATGTGATGCCAATAAAATGAGTGCAAAGAGCCAATTAATAATACTCACTTTCCATTGGATAAAACGATCATCATGGAAATAAATGGTCATACCACCAAAGACGAGCACTAACACCAATGTGATAATGTGCATCATTTCAACCTTACGGTAACGGATAAGCTCATAGCTAATCTGAATAGCAGAGGCAATCATGAGTGCACCCGTCGCATAATAAATACCATATATTTTAAAAACAATAAAAAAAATGACGATTGGGAAAAAGTCAAAAAATAGTTTCTTCATTCTCACCTCTGGAAGTGCTTTGATGGTACAATTCTGTATAAGAATTATAATCGGTTTTTCAATTTAATGAGTGAGTATATTGAACTAAATGCATATAGTCCACAGTATGACTTAGTTTCGGAACTTTGTCGGGCACTAAATGCGGGAAGTGTTATCGCCTATCCGACGGACTCGGGCTATGCGCTTGGGTGTAAGATGGGTATGAAACAACCCTTAAAACGCATCAAAAACATTCGTGATTTGAATGATAAGCATAACTTTACGCTAATCTGTAAAGATTTATCTGAAATTGCCGTTTATGCTAAAATCGATAATCCTACCTATCGAATTTTAAAACGTTGTACACCTGGAAGTTACACCTTTATTTTATCCGCAACCAATAAAGTCCCTGTGTTAATGCAGGCAAAAGGCAAGAAAACGGTGGGCATTCGTGTGCCAATAAACCTTATTCCCCTAGCGTTAAGTGAGATGTTGGGGGAGCCAATATTAAGCTCGAGTTTAGTTATGCCAGGAGAAGATGGGCCATTATTGGATGCAGAAGACGTTTCTAACCAAGTTGGGGATTTGGTTGACTATATTGTTGATGGGGGGTATTGCGGGTATGAGCCCACAACGGTAGTAGACCTTAGTGAAAAAGCCCCTGGGGTCATTCGACAAGGTAGTGGGGACGCCTCTTTCTTCGAATAGTCTGAAGGACACCCCTAATTGACTAAATATTCAAATAACAGGATAAAAAACACATTGCCTCCTGTACATGTTAATTTTATGTGTTAATATTGAGCATCAAAAATAACTACCTCGTTTTTGCATCTTGTATGTTTTAAATAGTGAATTTAGATTGGGCTATGTGTGTAGCAATTATTTGGTTATATTTGATCTCCACGATTAATTAAATGCTTAGATTCAAGTTCCAAGTGCAACGATTAATATCAATGCACG
>CAUZSH010000002.1:0-48748 GCA_963582935.1 Gammaproteobacteria bacterium | reverse complement strand
TATGACCAAATTATTATTTTGGCGATACAACTTAATATCATTAAAATAACCCGTTTGATATAAGTCTGAAATAATTTGACTGGTATCTTGTGTAGAGAGCGTCTGACCATCCTCGACAGGAATATCTTTCATCACCGTATCGGAGGAAATCCGACTTAGTCCATCGATTTTAACCTGATTTACCACAAAGTTTGCACTTTCTGCGCTAAACCCGAATGTAGGCAACACACCTAACATCACCATTACTGCTGTTTTTTTAAGCGTTAGCTTCACCAATACATTCCTTCTATTTTAAATAAATTCAAGTGCAGAAGCGCGAATCATGATAGTTAAACATTATGCCAACCAATCAATCAAGCTAAAACTCCCTCACACATATATTTTCTAACTTTTTGGTCTATTTCGACCACATCCTCAATATTTTGAGGTGTAGGGAACGTTAACTCGAGCACTGCCTTCTTAATACCTTCTACAATTTCTAAATATTTAATCTGGTTATTTAGAAAAGCATTGACTAAAACTTCATTCGCGGCGTTAAATATAATCGTTCCCACAATATCGTTGCGTGACAGCATATCATATACCAACTGAATCGCTGGAAATCTTTGAGTATCTACCTCAATAAAATTCAAGGGCTTTTCTGTTAAATCCAGAGGTTTCACCAACGCTTGCCCTCTCTCAGGATAAAATAACGAATACGCAATTGGGGTGCGCATGTCAGGAGAACCAATTTGCGCCAAAAAACTGCCATCTTGGTATCGCACCATGGAATGCACAATGCTTTCTGGGTGAATCAATACTGTTAGTTTTTCGACAGGCATTGCAAATAACCAATATGCCTCAATCATCTCTAAAGCTTTATTCACCATTGTGGAAGAGTCTACTGAAATCTTACGCCCCATTTTCCAGTTAGGGTGCGCACAAGCCTCATCAGGTGTAATTTCCTTCAAATCAGACAATGATTTACGTAAAAATGGACCGCCAGATGCCGTTAAAATGATTTCTGTAACAGACGCGGCATCATAGATTCTACTCTTTTCAGGTAAGCATTGAAAAATAGCGTTATGCTCGCTGTCCACAGGGATAATCGTTGCGCCATACTCATCTGCCGCATCCATAAAAATTTGCCCCGCTGTCACCAACGCTTCTTTATTCGCCAATAAAACTTTCTTACCCGAAGTCACCGCAGCATAAGCTGGGCGTAGTCCTGCAATACCCACAATGGCTGCCATGACTTGATCAACGCCTTCATGAGATGCAATCATCTCCAAAGCCACAACACCAGAGAGGATTTGGGTTTTTAATTTGACATTAGCCATCTTTTCTTGAAGCAATATTGCCGCATGGGTATCTCGTAAAACGGCAAACATGGGTTTAAATTCAAGGCATTGCGCATATAGTTTATCAACCTGACTATTTGCGGATAATGCAAACACTTTAAACTTATCAGGGTGTTCCCGAATAACGGATAAGGTGTTTTCCCCTATCGAACCTGTAGAGCCCAGTATGGTTATATTTTCCATCACAGTTATTCCTCATCAGGTGCCGAATCCGTGGCCGTCTCCCCGTTTTGATCTTCATTGTCTTGAGTTTCATTGACTTGAAGCTCATTGGCCTCAGGCACATCTTCATCATCATTTGAAACTTGTTGGATCACCACTAATTTTTCATTTTCTTTTAAGTTAATCAATTTGACACCCTGCGCCGCACGACCCGTTTCTCGAACTTGCTCAACTTTTGTCCGAACAAGCATTCCAAGATCCGTCATCAACATAATGTCATCATCTTCATCCACTAAAACAGCACCTACCACACATCCATTCCGATCACTGGTGGAGATAGAAATCACACCTTGTGACCCTCTAGCGGTTTTACGATATTCAGAAACAGGTGTTCTTTTACCAAAGCCAAATTGCGTTGCAGACAGCACCACACCTTCATCTGGAAGCGTGGTGATTAAGGCCACAATAATTTGCCCATCCTTTATTCTCATACCCCGAACGCCACGCGCTGTACGTCCCATAGCACGCACATCTGTTTCTGAAAAACGGATCGCTTTGCCTGCGTCTGAAAACATCATCACTTCAGAAGAGCCACCTGTTAAGACAACATCCATCAGTTCATCGTCATCATCAATCGTTAAGGCATAAATTCCCATTTTTCTTGGGCGAGAAAAAGCCTCAAGATTCACTTTCTTAACCGTCCCTTTACGCGTTGCCATGAAGACATATCTATCATCTACAAATTCATTAATCGCCAACATTGCGGTGATTTTTTCATTAGACTCTAATGGTAAAAGATTATTAATCGGCTTGCCTTTAGCGCCACGTCCAGATTGAGGGAAACGATAAACTTTCGACCAATACACCTTGCCTCGAGTAGAAAAGCACAACATCATATCATGTGTTGAGGCAACGGTAAGTTTAGCAATAAAATCTTCAGATTTCATCTTTGTTGAAGACTTCCCTTTACCGCCACGACGTTGCGTATGATACTCACTTAAAGGTTGCGACTTCGCATAACCGTCACAAGATAACGTCACCACCATTTGCTCTTCTGCAATTAAGTCTTCGTAACCTAAATCAAGTTGCGAAGCAATAATTTCTGAGCGACGCTCATCACCGAACTGTGCTTTTATATCTTCAAGCTCTTGGCAAATCACTTCTAGTAATTTTTGAACGTCCTTTAAAATCGCAATTAATTCAATGATTTTGGCGATAAGAATTTTAAACTCATCTAATATCTTATCTTGCTCTAAACCTGTTAAACGATGGAGTTTTAATTCTAAGATTGCATCCACTTGCACAGGTGAAAGATTATAATAATCGCCATGCATACCATAATGGGAGACCAAACCGTCTACTCTATATAGCTTAGGATCAATCTCTTCAATCATCCCTTTCACCATTCCCACTTGCCACTGCTTTGCTTGTAGCTGCTCTCTTGCTTCCGCGGGATTTTTAGAGGCTTTAATTAATGCAATAATCTCATCAATATTGGTTAACGCAATCGCAAGCCCTTCAAGGGTGTGCGCACGTTCCCGTGCTTTACGAAGCTCAAAAATTGTCCGACGCGTCACCACTTCCTTACGGTGACGAATAAACGCCTGAACCACTTCTTTTAGGTTTAACAGCTTCGGCTGCCCATCAATCAGGGCAACCATATTCACCCCAAAACTTAATTGCATTTGAGTTTGAATATAGAGATTATTAAGGACAACTTCAGGCACTTCGCCACGACGAAGCTCAATCACGATCCGCATGCCATCTTTGTCTGACTCATCACGAAGCTCAGTAATGCCTTCAATTTTTTTATCTTTGACCAATTCAGCAATCTTTTCGATCAATCTTGATTTGTTTACTTGGTAAGGGATTTCATTCACAATGATGCGGTTTTTGGAAGTTTTTTCATCAAGTTCAATCACCGCCCGTGCGCGCATAATAACACGCCCTCGACCAGTATGATAAGCATCATGAATACCATCAACGCCATTAATAAATCCAGCTGTTGGAAAATCAGGTCCTGGAATATATGCCATTAACTCTTTAATGGTAAGATCTGGATTATGAATAAGTGCCATTGTGCCATCAATGACTTCGGTTAGATTGTGTGGTGGGATATTCGTTGCCATCCCTACAGCAATCCCCGAAGATCCGTTTACCAATAGGTTCGGCACACGTGTGGGCATCACATCTGGTATTTGTTCGGTTTCATCATAGTTTGGAGAAAAATTAACGGTATCTTTATCCAGATCAATCAACAAAGAATGTGCCAACTTAGACATCCTGATTTCAGTATAACGCATGGCAGCGGCTGAATCGCCATCCACTGAACCAAAGTTACCTTGCCCATCAACCAGCATATACCGAAGTGAAAAAGGTTGCGCCATACGAACGATAGTATCGTAAACAGCTGTATCACCATGAGGATGGTATTTACCAATCACATCACCCACAACACGTGCCGATTTTTTATAAGGCTTATTAAAATCGTTGCTCAGCTCTTTCATGGCAAAAAGCACACGTCGATGCACAGGTTTTAGCCCGTCTCTTACATCTGGGAGTGCGCGTCCGACGATGACGCTCATTGCATAATCTAAGTATGATTGCTTTAATTCATGTTCGATTTGAACCGGTAAGATCTCATTTGCAAACTGGGTTGTCATAATTAATTGTCATTAATCGAATGATACGACCAGTCTACCACAAACCCACCTTATTCACGCAGGTTGACAGTGATTTTTTATCCTTTTTTCGCTAATGCAATCCAAGTTTCAATCACAGTATCTGGATTCAGAGAAACACTCTGAATACCCTCATCCACCAACCATTCGGCAAAATCTTGATGATCTGATGGTCCTTGCCCACAAATCCCAATATATTTACCCGCTTCATTGGCAGACTTGATCGCCATACTCAGCATTTTTTTAACCGCGGGATCTCGCTCATCAAAACTATGCGCAATAATACTAGAGTCTCTATCTAAGCCTAACGTTAACTGCGTCATATCATTAGAACCAATGGAAAACCCATCAAAGTATTCTAAAAACTCAGAAGCCATCACTGCATTAGAGGGAATTTCGCACATCATAATTACCTTAAGCCCATCCTTTCCACGCTCCAAACCATTCAATTTGAGCAGCTCAATGACTTTTCGTGCTTCCTCCAAAGTTCTAACAAATGGGATCATGATTTGTAAATTCGTCAAACCCATCTCATTTCTAACCTTTTTAACTGCCTCACACTCCATCTCAAAACATTCTCGAAAGTCTTCTGAAATATAACGAGAGGCGCCACGAAAACCAATCATGGGATTTTCCTCTTCTGGCTCGAAGTGCTTTCCGCCAATCAAGTTGGCATATTCATTCGACTTAAAGTCAGATAGTCGCGCAATCACAGGTTTTGGATAGAATGCCGCTGAAAGTGTGGCAATCCCTTCTGTTAGTTTTTCGACATAAAAATTTCTAGGCGAACCGTAACATGCCGTTACTTGCTTAATTTCAGCTTTAAGCTGTGCTGGCATGCTATCTGACTGCAATAATGCTTTTGGATGATAGCCAATGGTGTTATTAATAATAAACTCTAATCGCGCCAAGCCAATCCCTTCGTTTGGTAGTTGTTGGAAATCGAAAGCACGCTCTGGATTTGCAATATTCATCATGATTTTAACAGGACTCTTAGGCATTTCATTAATATCTACTTGCGATATTTCAAAAGGAACCTTCCCTGGATAAATAAAGCCACTATCCCCTTCAGCACATGAAACCGTAATCACATCGCCATCTTGGATGCAATCAGTAGCATCACCACAACCGACGACTGCTGGCACGCCGATTTCCCGAGCAATGATTGCCGCATGACAAGTCCTGCCGCCGCGATTGGTCACAATCGCCGAAGCAATCTTCATAACCGGCTCCCAATCTGGGTCTGTCATATCCGCAACAATCACATCACCAGCCTTAATAGAAGCAATCTCATCAATAGATTTGACCACTCTTGCAATACCTGTGCCTACCTTTTTGCCAACACTTCGCCCAACAGCCATTGGTTTAAGATCGATGCTTATCTGATAACGCTCAATAACATTTTTATTTTCAATACGAGAAGTCACTGTTTCAGGTCTTGCTTGCAAAATATATAACTTACTGTCAACACCATCCTTACCCCATTCAATATCCATAGGATGACCATAATGCTCCTCGATGGTCGCGGCATAGTTTGCTAATTGTAATATCTCGTCCTGTGTTAGAGAGTAAAGCGTTTGCTCATGCTTTGGCACTTTAATGATTTCCACAGTTTCACCAGGTTTACGTCCATCTGAAAAAATCATCTTTTGTTCTTTTGAGCCAATATTTTTGCGAATAACGCTAGGCTTGCCTTTTTTCAAGGTTGGCTTATGCACATAAAACTCATCTGGATTTACCGCACCTTGAACCACCATTTCGCCTAAACCATAAGAAGAGGTAATAAAGATCACGTCCTCAAAGCCTGATTCGGTATCAATGCTAAACATCACGCCACTAGACGCCATATCACTACGCACCATGCGCTGTATACCAACTGACAATGCCACCTCAGCATGATCAAATCCCTGGTGCTCACGATATGAAATAGCGCGATCTGTAAACAATGAAGCAAAAACCTTATGAATGGCTTCAAGCACATTATCGATACCCACGATATTCAAAAAAGTTTCTTGTTGTCCTGCAAATGAAGCATCTGGCAAATCTTCAGCTGTTGCAGAAGAGCGAACGGCAACAGATGGTGGCTCAGGTAAATCACCCTGCAATGCAATATATGCATCCCTCACGGCATCTGCAAAATCTTTGTTTAATGGAATTTCCATTACCCATTGACGAATTTTTCTCCCGACAGATGTTAAAGCCTCAATATCAGACACATCTAAATCGTCCAAAGTTGCATTAATTTTTTTATCTAGCCCTTCATTACTTAAAAACTCTCGGTATGCATCTGCCGTTGTTGCAAAACCATAAGGCACTTTCACATCAAGGTTTGCTAAATGGCTAATCATTTCTCCCAGCGAGGCATTTTTACCGCCAACCAACTCGACGTCATTCATTCCAACTTGATCAAAAGGCAATACATAGTTCATAAATTTCCCTTAGCGCAACATCTATTATTAAGCTATATTAATACATCGAGTCTAGCATATCAAATTAAGGAAAAGTAAGATGAATCGACAGGTTTTTTTAATTTCAGATGGCACGGGGATAACAATCTCTTCATTAGCACAAAGCCTCTTGTCTCAGTTTGATGACATTGATTTTAAATTAACAAACATCCCTTTTGTCAACACCGAAAATAAAGCAAACCAATGCATCGACAGGATCACACTTGCTTGTCATAAAGATAAACAAGAGCCCATTATCTTTACAACCATCGTTAATGAAAATATTTTAAATATCATTAAAAAACTCCATAGTGTCAGGCTCGATTTTATACAAACATTCATTGACCCACTTGAAAAAACACTTGGCGTTAAGTCATCCCACACCATGGGTCGCGTGCATGGGATGCACGACTATGAAAACTACAAACGCAGAATGAATGCCGTCAACTTTTCTTTAAATGCTGATGATGGGGCATGTGTATCTCAGTATGATCAAGCTGAACTGATTCTTGTAGGCGTCTCCCGCTGTGGCAAAACGCCTACCAGCCTATTTCTCGCTTTAAATAATGGGGTATCTGTTGCTAATTACCCAATCACAGAGGAGGACATTGATTCATTTGAGCTACCCAAACCGCTGAGGGCTTATAAAGATAAACTATTTGGCTTAACCATAAATGTTGGAAGGCTGATGGCTATTCGAGAAGAGCGGAAACCAAATAGCCGGTACGCCTCAAGACGCCAATGTGAAAAAGAGGTCCGCGCAGTTGAAAAGCTTTATCGCCAAGAGCATATCCCTTGGCTAGACTCAACTAACCGCTCAGTTGAAGAGCTGGCGACAAAAATTTTAACGAAACTCGAAGAAAGTTATTTTAACTAAACAATTCCCTGCTATGCTCTAAATATACTAGATAAAATTCAACATAAGACCTTGAAAAAATCAAAGAACCTTATATTTTCCCCAACCACCTTCGCGGATACGCATTTCCATGCCCAAATCGAAAATAGTTATCCCTATGAAACAAAGCTTAGCGCAAGGTGTTATGAGTCTCTAAAATACGACCTACAAATTGAACTTTTAAAAATGCAAAACTGGGTTCAATCCACAGGTCAAAAGATTTTAATCATCTTTGAGGGAAGAGATGCAGCTGGCAAAGGTGGCGCAATTAAACGCTTTATGGAGCATCTAAACCCACGCTATGCTCGTGTTGTCGCATTAGCCAAACCCACCAACAAGGAGTTGGGACAATGGTACTTTCAGCGCTATATTCGCCACTTACCTTCAGCGGGTGAAATGGTGTTTTTTGACCGATCTTGGTATAACCGCGCAGGGGTAGAAAAGGTAATGGGGTTCTGCTCGCCCGATGAATACAAAAACTTTCTCAATGAAGTGCCAGAACTCGAAAAGATGCTCTTAAATACAGGCATATATCTTTTTAAATTTTGGTTTTCAGTCAGCCGTAAGGAACAATTTCTTCGATTTCAATCCAGAGAGACTCACCCATTAAAACAATGGAAACTAAGCCCCATTGACAAAGCCTCTATGGATAAGTGGAATGATTATACCACCGCAAAAGAAAGAATGTTTCAATGCACCGCAACTAAGCACGCACCCTGGACGGTTATTAAGTCCGATTTCAAGCGGCGGGCTAGAATTAACGCGATGAGACATATACTTTATCAGCTCCCCTATACAGATAAAGATAAACTTATTGCACAAAAGCCAGATCCCCTTATTATGAGTTCAGCATCAGACATATTCCCCAATGAATAAACTGAGAAATTAACCACCCTAGCCTGCTGGACATATCCTTAATAACATCAGTATCATAGGGGCGCATCATTCTAAAAGCATCATATCAAATAATGGGAACACAATGAACTTTATCGAAGAGTTTATCAAAAAGGAATCTTCCGCTGGGATCGTATTAATTTTTATCACAATTGCGGCATTAGCCGTTGCTAATTCACCCCTTGTTGATATTTACAATAACATTTTACATACCCCTTTATCTTTTGATTTAGGTCCCTTATCTATACACACCTCTTTTGTTCACGCCATTAATGATGGGCTTATGACCATTTTCTTTTTACTTATCGGGTTAGAAGTAAAGCGTGAGCTACTAGAGGGCGACCTATCTTCACCCGCTCAATGTGTACTGCCCGGTGTTGCTGCATTGGGTGGGATGATTGCTCCTGCCGCTGTTTTTCTTCTTTTTAATTATGGCGACCCTGATGCCTTCAAAGGTTGGGCAATCCCTATGGCGACAGATATTGCTTTTGCTTTAGGTATCCTTTCTTTATTTGGAAAAAGAGTGCCCGTATCACTGAAGATCTTTCTCATGGCACTTGCCATTTTAGATGATCTTGGCGCTATTCTTATTATCGCTATTTTTTATTCTGACGGGCTTTCATTTTTAGCGCTTGGGATTGCTTCACTGGCCTTTATTGGCTTAATTATGTTGAATATCTTTGGGGTTGTTAAAAAAACAGCCTATGCCCTAATTGGCATTATTTTATGGGTTGCTATTCTAAAGTCTGGCATCCATGCAACCATTGCAGGTGTGCTGCTTGCCTTCACCATTCCTTTAACTGCAAAAGATAAAAAAGGAAAGCCTGTTTCGGTGTCTAAAGAAATGGAGCATAATTTGCACTATTGGGTCGCCTTTTTCATCATCCCTATTTTTGCTTTTGCCAATGCCGGTCTCACACTGAATCTACAAGATTTCTCAAACCTAATCGAACCCATGCCGTTAGGCATTATTTTAGGGTTGCTTATCGGCAAACAAATTGGAGTCTTTGGTTTTTCATATATTGCCATTAAACTCAAACTAGCATCACTACCAAAAAATTCTGACTGGAAACAGTTTTATGGTGTAGCCCTACTCACAGGTATTGGATTTACCATGAGTATCTTTATTGCCTTGTTGTCCTACTCTCCTGAGCTATACCATTCTCTTGATTTATTAGCCATTTTAGTTGGATCACTGCTTTCAGGTGTGGCAGGATTTGCAGTCTTGGCTCTATCCCTTAAAAAAATAAATCGCTAGAAAAAGAGATTTAATGTATATGAATGGCAAGCCAGACAGCTGCGGGATCGATCGATGTGTAGGTAACAAGGTGGGTCTTTTTTGCAGGAATAAAAAGATAGTCACCCGGATTAAGCAACAAATTCCCCCTCCCTTCAACCCATAGCTCTGCGACACCTTTTAGCAAAATAACCCATTCATCATGGTCTTGCTTATAAGGGTCATCTTTTGGTGTTATCTGACCCGTGGAGACAATACGTTCAATTGTAATATTTTTATGGGTCAAGAGCTGGTCAATGATTTCAGATTCTTGAGAATTTTTCGGTAAATTATGGAATAAATTACTATTCATCAATCACTTAAGCGGCAATATGTGACTTAAGTTTTGACATTGCCATATTTTCAAGCTGACGAATGCGTTCCGCAGAGACATTATATTTGCCTGCTAAGTCATGCAACGTTTTTTTATCATCGCCCAACCAGCGAGAAGTGATAATATCTTTGCTTCGATCATCCAACGTTGCCACTGCATCTTGCAAACTTGTGTGCATTTTATGTTGCAACTCTTCAGACTCTATTTGCACTTCTGGTGATGCCGAATGATCCTCAAGATACATAGAAGGTGAATAGACCTCATCATTTTCAGATTCGCTCGGCGCATCAAACGCCATATCGTAAGCATTCATGCGTTTTTCCATTTCAACGACGACTTCTGGTTTCACATTCAAATCTTTTGCAACAGATTCAATCTCTTCTTGTGTAAACCAACCAAGGCGCTGCTTGCTACTACGCAAATTAAAAAATAACTTGCGTTGTGATTTTGTTGTTGCGATTTTAACAATGCGCCAGTTTTTTAACACATATTCATGCATCTCAGCTTTAATCCAATGCACGGCAAAAGACACCAAGCGGACACCTACGCTCGGATCAAAACGTTTTACTGCTTTCATCAAACCAATATTGCCTTCCTGAATCAAATCAGCGACAGGCAAGCCATAGCCCGTAAAGCCTTTAGCAATCTTAACAACAAACCTCAAATGTGACATAATTAGTGTTTGTGCGGCTTCCAAATCATTTTGATACCTCAGTCTAGCAGCAAGGTCTTTTTCCTCTGTTTCCGTTAACATCGGTACTTTGTTCGCATGTTTTAAATACTGATCCAAGCCACTTAGATCAACGCCCGCTGGAACGGGTAACCAGTTATTTTTGACTGTTAATTCTTTTGACACGTACCCTACCTCTATATGAATGTATTTTACTCTACCAAATTATTGGAAAAGTATAACACAACTGGTTGCTGTGACTCAAGTAAATCACCCATAAATGATTGCTTTTTGATCAAAACATATCTCGCGTGTTTTTCCATTTATCTGATATATAGCGATCAACTAGCCTCTTGAATCAATATTATCTAAAATCGTAGAGTGCGAAGATGGTTTTTGATAAATTTGTGTTCTGTCAAATTTTAGCTTCACGGCGAGAAACGCACCCATAATTGTGCTGGCAACCATGATCACAAGAATTCCCAAAACCATACATGCTTTGGCAGTAGACATAAGATCACTCCATTACCAATTTGTTTGTGCTCTTACACACATTCTAATATAGAGATTGATTTTAGCAAACCGCATACTGAAAAAGAGTCAAATAATACTTATGGCGTAGCATCTTTGATCGGTGCTGGCGCCAGTAGGTCTTCGCGTTTTAGACCAAGCACCACCGCAAGCGCACCTGCGATATAAACAGAAGAATAAGTTCCCACAATAATTCCTAAGATTAATGCCAGCGAAAATTCATGTATGGAAGGCCCACCAAAAAAGAACAACACCACACAGACAAGCAGTGTTAACGCAGATGTTATAATGGTTCTAGAGAGCGTGTCATTGACTGAACGATTAATGATTTCATGCACCGTCGTTTTACGAATTTTTCTAAAGTTTTCACGAATACGGTCATAAATAACCACCGTATCATTTAGTGAGTAGCCAATCACAGCAAGAACTGCAGCAAGAGAGGTGAGATTGAACTCTAAACCAAACGCGGCAAAAACACCTAAAATAATGATTGGATCATGTAATAGTGCAATCCCCGCACTTAACGCGAACTTCATTTCAAAACGAAAGGCAATGTACCCCATAATACAAATCAATGCCACAACCATGGCAAGCAAACCATTAGTCGCTAGCTCTTGACCTACTTGCGGTCCAATATAGTTAATCGAGCTTATTTTTGCCTCATCACCTAGCGCCGTTTGCACTTTTTCCTGTAATGCTTGCTGCGCAGTACTGCCATCAGCCGTAATGTTTTGTTGAGCTTGCAAATCAGCATGTGATGATGGCATCAAGCGAATCATAATATCTCTTGCAGTCCCAAATGTGATGACCTCGGAGCCATGCAGACCAGCTAGATCTAATGCTTGCTTTACTTTAGGAATATCAGGCGCCTTTTGATATGTGGCTTGAATCTGATAGCCTCCTGTAAAGTCAATTCCCCAGTTTAGTCCTTTGATAAAAATAAAACCAAAAGATACAACGATCATAAGGATGGAGAGGATTGCAGTAAGTTTTTTAATCCCCATGAAATCAATATTTGTTTTTTTATAAAATAAATCCATGATGCCCTAACCCTATATCCCAATCGACAGTTTTTGTAAATTACGGCGCTTACCATAAAGCAGATTGGTCATGCCACGTGAAACCGTTACAGAGGTATACATAGAAGTAATAATACCAATCATCAAAGTTACGGCAAACCCCTTAACCGCTCCCGTGCCAATGGCAAACAAGATAACGGCAACAATGAGCGTGGTGAGATTAGAATCCACAATTGTACCAAATGCGCGCTCATAGCCTGCATGAATCGCTGCCTGTGGCGGCATTCCATTACGCAACTCCTCTCGTATTCGCTCAAAAATCAAGACATTGGCATCAATCGCCATCCCTAAGTTCAGAACAATCCCTGCTATCCCCGGCAGAGTCAGCGTTGCTCCTGGCATAATCGACATGATACCCACAATCATAAACAAATTAAGAATCAGCGCCACATTTGCAATCAAGCCAAACATGCGATAATAAAGCCCCATAAATATCACAACAAGCGCCAAAGCAATCACAATTGAAATCGCACCCATTCTAATATTTTCAGCACCCATTGTTGGACCAATCTGCTGTTCTTGTACAATCTGAACCGGTGTTGGCAATGCCCCAGAACGAATAAGCAAGGAAAGGTTTTGTGCTTCACGCTGATTTAACCCTGTGATTTGGAAGTTATTTCCTAGCTGGCTATTTATGGTTGCCACACTAATCACGCGACTTGAAACTGTCGGCACCGTCACTTCTTTACCATTGATCATTTGCCTATCAAAGGTGGTTTGCACCAAAACGGTTGCCATTGGTTTGCCAACATTTTGCCCCGTTACCTTACTAAAGTAACTCACATCTGGTCCGCTCAGTTTTACTTGAACCGCAGGTAATGAAGTTTGTGAATCATAACCCACCTTTGCATCAACCACCGAATTGCCACTTAAAATAACACGATTATAAAGCACAGCAGGCTGTCCATCTGACATATGATACAAACCCGAACCAATGGGCACATTACCCGATAAGGCACTTTGTACATCTGCTTTATTATCGACTAACTGAAACCTAACTGTCGCCGTACCACCCAGAATCTGTTTTGCACGTGCAGCATCTTGTAAGCCAGGAAGCTCAATCACAACACGATTAGAGCCCGCTCTCGCCACAGACGCTTCAGCTACACCTAATTCGTTAACACGATTACGCATCACTTGTATCACTTGAGAAACCGCATTATTTTTGATTTCAGCCGCGGCTTGTTGACTAAGACTTAATACAAAAGATTTTGAATTGCTGCCACTTGTCGTTAAGGACAAAGCTGGATAATTGCTTTTCATATAGTCTTTTGCTTCATCAATCGTTGCGTCTGAAGCGTTACTAAAGTCAACAATCACTTGATTACCTTTAGCAACAATACCAGAATAACGTAAGCCTTTTTCTCTTAACTGGGTTCGCAATTCTTGGGCATAATTATCAATATTACTTTTGATCGCCATATTCAAATCAGCTTCCAAAACAAAATACATCCCGCCACGAAGATCCAAGCCTAAATTCATAGGCCCCGCACCCAAAACTTGTAACCATTCAGGCGTGTTTGGCGCTAGCATCAAAGCAACAGTCATGGCTTTACCAAATTTATCATCCAGTAAAGTTTGCGCTTTCATCTGATCCGTCACGCTACTAAAGCGCATTTGTGCCATATACTGCTCACTGGTAAATTCATTATAAGCAATATGGGCTTTATCGAGATCTGATTTTATATCTGTTAGCGTGGTCTGACTAATTGCTTCACCATTTTTAGGTGATAACTGCAAGGATGGCGTGTCCCCAAATATATTTGGTAAGGCATATACGATGGAGACAACCGCAATAAGGACAATTAAAAGATATTTCCATAATGGGAAACGATTAATTGCTACCTTGTTTCTGGCTTTATACATAAGAAAGGCGACCCTAACTGATTAATTATTAGACTTCATTGAACCTTTTGGTAACACAGTGCCAATGGCTTGCTTTTGGACTTTAATTTCAACGCCATCTGCAATTTCTAAATCAATGAAAGCATCGCCCACTTTGGTTATTTTTCCAACAATTCCTGCACTTGTTACTACTTCATCACCCTTGGCAATACCGCCTACTAAAGCACGATGCGCCTTGTTTTTTTTCATTTGCGGGCGAATCAGTAAAAAGTAAAATATTGCAAAGAATACCACTAATAATAGTATGGACTCATATCCAGAACCTTGTGCACCTTCTGCCGCAAATGCAGATACTGCTAATAAATTTGATGCCAATATTGCTAAAAACTTATTCATCTTCTTCTTCCTTATTTTACTATTTGTTTGTTATAGATTCGTTAACTTTGGAACTTCACGACCTATATTATCGTAAAACTCTGTTATAAACTCTGCAAATGTACCTGAGTCAAGCGCATTTCGCAAACTGTTCATCAACTTTTGATAGTAATGTAAATTGTGTATGGTATTCAAGCGCGTACCTAGCACTTCTTTGGTTTTATCCAAATGATGCAAATAGCTACGGGAATAATTTTTGCAGGTATAACAATCGCATTGATCATCCAATGGTCTTGTATCCATTTTGTATTGGGCATTTCTAATGCGAAGTACACCAGAGGTCACAAATAAATGGCCATTACGTGCATTGCGTGTGGGCATCACACAGTCAAACATATCAATACCACGACGCACTCCTTCGACTAAGTCTTCAGGTTTACCAACCCCCATTAAGTACCTAGGCTTATCTTCTGGCATTTTATGGGCAACATGGTCTAGTATGCGCATCATCTCAGGCTTAGGCTCACCCACAGACAAGCCACCAATCGCATAACCATCAAAACCGATATCCGTTAGAGCTTTCAATGAAACATCACGGAGACCTGTGAACATTCCACCTTGTATAATGCCAAATAGGGCTGCGGGGTTATCGCCATGTGCATCTTTACTACGTTGCGCCCAGCGCATAGAAAGTTCCATGGAATCGCAAACTTGCTTTTCAGTCGCCGGATGTGGTGTACACTCATCAAAGCACATGACAATATCTGACCCTAAATCACGTTGGATTTGCATGGATATTTCAGGATCAAGAAATATTTTGCGTCCATCAATAGGAGATCTGAAGGTCACGCCCTCTTCTGTCAACTTACGTAATGCGCCAAGACTAAAAACCTGGAAGCCACCTGAATCGGTCAGAATGGGTTTATCCCATTTCATAAAATCATGTAAATCTCCATGCGCTTTGATTACTTCCGTTCCTGGACGTAACCATAAGTGAAAGGTATTACCCAGAACAATGTGCGCACCAAGCTTTTCAACCTCTTCTGGAGACACCGATTTAACTGCGCCATAAGTGCCTACTGGCATAAAAGCTGGGGTTTCAACAACGCCTCGATCAAAAATCAAGCGACCACGACGAGCTTTTCCTGATGTTTTATTTAGTTGGAATTTCATAGGTTTTGAACAAACAAAAATGCTGTGATTTTAAGTATATGCATAGTAAAGGATATCAAGATGCATTTCAACATTACGTTTATTTCTCAAGCACGACTAAATAGGCTTTCTAGCACACTTCCAGAATATATCTCTCATTTTCATACCCCACCAACTCTACAATATCACTAATCGTCCGTTTCCCTGCCCTATCCCTTGAGATAAAAACAATCAAATCCACAGATTGCAGTATTAGGCTTCGAGGAACCGTAACAACTGCCTCTTGAATCAAGTCTTCCAACCTATAGGGAACAGATTCCACGCTATTTGCATGAATGGTGCAGACACCTCCTGGGTGTCCTGTATTCCATGCTTTCAATAAATCAAGCGCCGAACCATCTCTTACTTCACCAATAATAATACGGTCTGGGCGCATTCGAAGTGAACCTTTTACCAAATCACGCATAGAAACGTAAGTCGTTGTCGTCATGGTAACGAGATCATCTACACGCACCTGCAACTCAGGCAAATCTTCTATCACTAAGATACGGTCGTCTGAACCCGCCAATACATCTAATAATGCATTTGCAAAAGTTGTTTTACCAGAACCTGTTCCTCCAACAATAATAATATTTTTTCGGTCATGCACGGCTTTACTCAGTAAATCACACTGTGCTTGAGTTAAAGCCCCTTGCTCTACATATTGCGCCAAGGTAAAAATTGCAATAGCACGCCTCCGAATCGAAAAACATGCTTGCTCTACCACAGGTGGCAACCAACCCTGAAAACGTGCTCCATCAAAGGATAGCTCAGCTGCAACTTCTGGGTTTTGCTCATTTGCGACGCCATTTTTAAAGGAAGCCACTAATTTCACAATATTTTCTGTTTGCTCTGCGGGTAAATAAATATCCGTTGCAACCTTGCCTTCACCAATCCTCTCGTAATGCAAACGCCCATCTGGATTCACCATCACCTCGACCGTTTTTTCATCCATAAGGTAATGCATGACATCTTCACCGAATGCCGTTTCCAGCATGGTTAATTTTCTTGTTTTAATAACCTCGTTTACCGCGACCATAACTGCTTTGCCTTTCCAATTATTTGATTTTGAGTGACCACACCATAATAGCGACTATCAAAAGAATAAGAGCTGGATACCCCCATCACAAAATATTCTCCTGCTTTTAACTGCCTGCAAATCTCTGCATGTATTAATGGTCGGCCTTTTGTGTCGTATGAATGCACATTTCCCTTTGGCGAACCATTAATAAAAAGTACTTTATCAACAATGCAAACATCATCATTTTTTGTTGCTACAATTTGCTTCAAAAGTGGCGTGTCTTTCTGCAAATAGCCTCTTTCGATCATATATGACTCTATCTCTTTAGTTGGCTCAAATAAAATATCATTACCATCTACAAAAACTTCAGATGGGTATACTAAATAAACCCCTTCAGGCATGCTACCTGTTTGCTGGTAGGTAAGACGAATATTTATTTTCATAAACACAAAAATAATCACGTAAATAAGAAATAAGCAAAGCAGTGGAATTAAAACATATTTTGCTATACTTCTCGTTTTAGAAACTTTCAAAATCGTGCTACTCATCAGGCTATACAGAACTCTTCAATTTACTCAAAGTTTTAGTAGAAATACTTTGGTTAACACTGGATGCACTCCCAACACCTTTGGATTTTCCTCCAGCAAGATTGCTACTTGCAGCACCACCACCAGAGATACTAACATTCGTCGCGCCTGGGGCTGGGGCTGCACCTGCAGGCGCCGAACCACCAGTGGTCACCACGCTTGTCGATGCAGCAATACCGCCACCACTCGCTACAGTCATCCCCCCCGCAGACATGCTACCTACCACCGTGGAGGCAGCCGAGACTTGGGCCGCTGCTGGCGACATGGCTGGTGGGGTCTGTGTCGAAACAGAGACACTTGTAGCGCCACCACCACTCATTCCTTCAAATAAATTCCCACCAATTTTGCCAATTCCCTCCGCGATAATTGGCGGTAATTTATAAAGTAGTATCATAAAGATAAACGACGTAAAAAATAATGCCAATGGTTTTTCTAAGGTTGTGGAATTTGAAACTGAAGTTACTTTCATCGTTTTCCATAGCGCATAAGCCACACCCAAAATAATAATCACGGTAAAAACTCGAACCCCTGCCTGTATTAATGCTTGCACCGATCGGTAAAAAAACTGCTCAACAGGTTTCAAAATCCCAAAAGGCGCCAACAATAAAACCACTAAAGCCATAATATAAAACAAAGAAACCACCAATATAATTTGTGCGCCAATTGCCGCAAACAGTAATAAGGTTCCAAACCCCAAAATGAGATAAATGAGAGACATTCCTATATTTAATGTGCCGTATTCAACTGAAAGCTTCATCATAGAAACACCCGCTTGGAAACCTAATTCCCAAACTTTCCCTGGGTTAAACAAATAAATGGCTGCCTTATCTGAAACAATTTTGAATCCAACGAACGTAAAGCCATCAATAATCACATGCAGTATCACGGGGAAGTATTTTATAAACGAAATAAATATACCTATTTTAATGACTTTAATAATAAGAATACCAAAAGCATTATCCCCTCGAAATGCCCAAATCAAACCAAATAAAACGAGCTCAATAATAATCAGAGAGTAAAGCAACACACTGGCATAACCCTGCACTAAATGCAATGAGGCGTTTATTTTATCAATAAAGCCTGTCTGTATATTTTCTAGTAATTTAATGCCCAGAATGGTTGTATCAGGGTCTGTCATTTTAAAGCCCTCTTAGCTGTCATCACCTGCGATTTTAAATTTTGTCTGTGTTACCACATCACTCCCGTCGCCACCTTCAAATTCGGCTGCTGTTGGATTTTTCCCAACGTTTGCAAAAAAAGCTTCTTTTGAGGCGTTAGGGTCTTTGGTTAAGTTTTTAAATACTTTTAATGCCTTTTCTGTCTTCTTATTTATCTCCACAGATAGCTGTGCACTTTTATTATTATTTGCACTTTTATTATTATTTTGGTCACCATCACCTGAACCACCTTGATAGGAATGCACTGTAAATGACAAGCAAAGCAACATCACCACTCCCAACAACCGCCACATGCCTACTAAAGACTTGCGGTTCGTGAATACGGTGGCAAAATAATATCTTTTGTGACCAATATTGAAAAACGGTAGCCCTCATGAATCGTAATGGTTGGCTGGATACTTATGGCTCTTTCTGTGATCTTACCACCAATTTTTGAAACAGTCTCCCCCATTCCTTGTAGTGCAGAATTTGTCATGGTTGAGCTGGTACTTGGGCTATTATAGCCACTACCATTCCACTGTTGAGCCTGATTCTGAGAATACTGTGCCGCCACAGCCGGGATGCTAAATACTGTGGTGAGCGCTGCCGCTGAAATCAACTGCCCCCAATGGTTATCAAGCTCATCAGAGAAACCAGACACACCCATCCCATCTACTCCAATTTGATTCGGCAAAATGATGGAGGTGCCATCTGGTCGAATTAAACGAATAAACTTGGCTTGCAACTGATAATCACCATAACTCACTTTTGAATTATAAGTACCGAGCAATGTACTTCCCTTAGGAATAAGCAAATAGCGCCCCGTCACTGAGTCATACACATCTTGGCTAACAATGGCAACGATAGATCCTGGAGTGTTGGAAACAAGGCGGGTTTTTAATATCCCTGGGATTGCTGAACCCGCAAAGACAGTATATTTCGAGATTGGTTTTTGAATCGTATTCTGGTTGGTTACATCTTTATTTACCTTACCATCCATAAAGGCAAGCTTTTCATCTTGCGTACTCTTTCCATCTTTTGAGGACGCTACCGTTTTACCATCCTTATCTATGTCATGCGGTTTTGGTGGACTTGGACGAGGCGCACCACCTGGGAAAAATATCGCCGCAGACATCGCCTCTCTATCCATTGGACTCATGGGTTGAGGCGTCGGCTTTGGTATTGGCGCATCAGATGTGGTTTTTTGAGAACGCAATCTTGATAATTCAGATTGCAACTGAGACTGCTGAGACTTCATTTGTTCTAACTGGCTTTGCAGTGCACTTGGAATTTTTTCAATGACTTCAGGTTTTTTGTTTAAACCCATAAGCTTACTAATTTGTGTGTTATCTTGGTAACCGCCAGGCAGTCCATCAACACCAGCCGTATCCGACTTTTGATCCACATCAGTCGCTTTTATCTCACCGCCACTGGATGTTCTTTGGGTGGGTCCTGTATTAATAGAAAAAAGAAATGCCAGCACAATTGCCGTTCCTAGTATTGCTCCTACTACGGCAATGAGCTTTTTGTTTAACTCCGAAGATTTTGGTTTAGCACCTCTAAGTGAAAACTTTGCTTGATTCTGATCTTTATCGGCCATATCGGTTACACCATATTATGCTTTTTTAGATATTTGAATGATTACCTTGTTATCTTTTGACTCTACACCTGCAATTAGTCTGGCTTTATCAATAATGCTATCGACAATAATATACCCACATTGGAAGCGCCAATTTGTGATGGTTGCGTAGGAGTGCTCACCTTTGTTATCCGAAACTTCTAGCATTGGCATCTCATTATTGTGCGCCATAAATTTTGATGGGAACTTGATGTAAGTCTGTCTGCCCACTGAAAAGATTTGTTGTGGTGCCCAGTTTGGTTGCTGACCTTGCGTCATTTTCCAACTGTAGTCAAAGTTCATTCGACTAATATCGAAGGAGGGGCATTGATCTCCAGTAATAGCATCCTCAGCGTCACCATTTGCATTGGGGGAATAAGGTAAAGTTCCGTTAAATGTTTGTACCATATTGGTAGGATAATTCCACTTCACGGAAACCATATAAGACTCACCTTCCGTTGCTTTAAAGATAAGATGGTAGGTGCGCTTATTTGTTGTGAGAATGACGCTATTTTCGAGACCTGGTTTATTGGGCTTCACCAAAATATGTTGCTGGATATTATCACCCTCTCCACTATAAGTTTGTGCGATTTGCCAGCGAAGCGTGTCGCCAGCTGCTTGCGAGATTAATTTTTCACCTTTTTGCAAAACCACATCCGTAATTTTAAGCGGTGCAGTATAAATGGTATAAACAGCGCCAGGCATATACCCATAAGTCATCATTGCGTTAAAAAAGTCATTTTGTTCTGGGAATTGCAATGCATGTTGATTTGCATATTTAACGGCCGCCTTTTTTGTTCTAAAGGTGCTTGCCGCTTGCGCTGTTTTTTCAGGTGGGACTGGCATTAATTGACCTGGAACCGGAACTGGAATGTACTCTCTAATCACTTTGGTCTGGACTTCAGTCACATTTTTTGCCTTCACATAATTAGCTTTATTATCGGCACTTCCCATACTTGCGCACCCTGTTACAAGTACTGCAAAAGATGCCATTAATGTTCCTTTTATAACTTTTTTCATTGACTAGACCCTTTTTTACTAAGTGAGAAATAACCGATTTTTAGACCAAGCGGATTGACAAGCATCTCTTGCATTGTTTTAGGTGGCATACTTTCGACTAAGGTAAAGATGCCACTATAAAGTGTTACATCTGTTGTTTTACCATCTTTGTTAATCGTGCGAACTGACCACGTAAAGTCATAACTGTTGTCGCCCACCACATTAACATTCACAATACTCACGGTTTTTGTAAGCGTGCCCACATCAGAAAATGATTTATACTGTAATGCAAATTGATTTAACTGGAGAGTTGCCTTCGCCCTAATAGACTGAAATGCTGCAAGCCAATTATTCCGTAAAACGACAGGGTCTAGCGGCACGGACATTATTCGCTGAATAAAGTCTCCAATAAAAGCCTCATTCTGTGCAACCGTTGGCGTATAGGCCATTGACATGGGTCTAATGTTGACCACGCTCTCTTGTGGCTTCACTTCGGCAACATATACATATCGCTGCTGCATATTCAGTTGCATTAAAATTCCAACAATAAGAAGGATAGACACGCACACACTTAAAAGGCACGCAAAACGCCAACTTCTAGCCTGAATTCTTGCTGATCCAATACGCTTATCCCATTCCTCATGGGCTTTTCGGTATTGCTCTAAATTTTCACTTGCTTTCTTTGTCATGTATCAAACCTTGGTGCGTTTCTGGTTTAAGCAGTACTGGCATAAAATTCATCTTTGTCAAATAAAACCCCAAAGGGTTCTCCATGATCAAGTTATGTTTCTGTGGCGTAAAGTGAATAATATACCCTGAAATATGAAAGCTTCTGAGAAAACTTTTCTTATTTGTATAAGTCAATATGGCTTTAAACTTATCCTCATTTGAAATGGTAAAGTTTGTGATTTTCAATGTGCCTGGTGTGATGGTATGCAATATGAAATTGCGTTTGATGTCTTCTTTGGCTTCCTTAGAAACAAAATTCTCATACCATGTCTCCGCCTGTTTCTTAGCACCTGTCAGTGGCCCTGTTAAGGTCGTAGAAAGGAAATTCTCATAGGATTTTGGCGGTATTTTATAGCGGTTTTGCAAGACACTCACTTGTTGCAAAAAGCCATCATCAGTCAAACCCAAGACAAACATGGTAAAAGGCGAACTATTCAATAAAAGAATAAATATCAGCAACAGAAACAAACTAAGACAACTTGCCACAACCGTTCCTATACGCCACAAATACGCCCTGTGAAGAATCTGCCCAATAGGTCTGTCTAATATTTGCCCAGGAAAATGATACGGCGTAATCACCTCACCAGAATTAAAGGATTTAACTTCTTGACCAAATGGGAAGTTAGTCATCGCCATGGCTTACTTCTCCCCAATAATGTTCTTGCAAAATAGCATAAGCCCAATCAAGCTGGAGAGAATGCAGGTAATTTTTTATATAGAGCTTATTATCTTGCTTACTCACTTCAAGTATTGCCCGAATCGATTTTTTATCCTCAGGCCGGCTTGCCGCACAAAACGCAATGGCAATAGGACCTAACCCCAATTCAAATAAACAATTTCCTTTATGTGACTGAAAGTAATATTGACGTTTTGGCACCGCATGGCTCAATATTTGAATTTGTCGAGCATTTAAACCCAAGCTTTCATAGCCTTCGGAAACTGCGGGTTCATTTGCTCGATCATTTGGAAGGAAAATACGCGAAGGGCAGGACTCATTTAGTGCAGACATAAGGGATGAATTGATCGCATCTGAAACTGATTGTGTGGCAAAAATCACAGAAACATTAAATTTTCTAAGTGTTTTCAACCATTCTTTAATTTTAGAAGCAAACATCGGGTGATCAAGGAAAAGCCACGCTTCATCTAAGATCATCAGGGTTGGTCGACCATCAAAGCATTTTTCCAATACATGGAAAATGTACGCCAACACGGGTGCAATAATATTCGGTGTTGACATCAACTCTTCCATCTCAAAACACTGCCAATCACTACTATCAAAAAATTCTTCATCACAATCTAGGATTTCCCCATAAGGACCACCTAGAGTGTAATTATCTAACGCCATCCTCAGGCGCTTATCTTGGATAAATGATTTTAAACCCGTAAGGGTTCTTTGCTTAACAGGAACTTCAGAAAGGTTGTTTAAGGCATTCCAAATAATCTCACGTATTTCAGGCACCATTTCAATGTTTTCATTGACAAACAGCCCCATTATCCAGTCTTGAGCCCACACACGTTCGCTCATTTCATCTATTCCAGATAGTGGCTGGAAAACAAGTCCAGATTTACCTGTATCTCCGACTTCGTAATAATGTCCACCCACGCCAGAAGTCAGCGCATAAAAGCTGCCTCCTTTGTCAAAAATAAATACTTGGGAATTTTTATAGCGTGTAAACTGCACCGCCATGACATTCAATAAGACAGACTTACCTGCGCCCGTAGGACCCAGTATCATTTGATGCCCCACATCTCCAATATGATTAGAGAGCCTAAAGGGCGTGTTCCCCGAGGTGCGCGCATACAGCAATGGTGGTGCTTTAAGATGCTCATTGTACTCAGGTCCCGCCCACACTGCAGAAAAAGGCAATAAATGTGATAGATTCAAACTATGCATTAAAGGCATACGCACATTAGCATTTGCATGTCCTGGTAGCGAAGACAACCAGGCCTCTACTGAGTTTATGGTTTCGGTAATGGTTACAAACCCTAACCCATTAATAACGCGTTCAATTTCTCTTTGTTTTTCATAGACGGCTTCTAAATCTTCATCCCAAACGGTCACAGTTGCCGTGTAATAACCAAAAGAAACATGATCTTCTGCCAACTCCTGCAAAGCTTCATCCGCATCCACAGACTTCTGCATCGCAGCGCTATCCACCATGGCACTTTCACTCTTTGCCATAGTTTCTTTTAGCATGGTTAACATGCCCTTACGTTTTGCAAACCACTGACGTTTATAGGTTTTTAGTATTTTTTCGGCATCAGGTTTATCAAGTGGTAAAAATCGCGTGACCCAACGATATTGAATTGGCAGATGATTTAAACTATCCAGAATTGCTGGCACCGACGTTGTTGGGAATCCCAGTATCGAAATGGTTTTCAAATGTTGTTTGCCAAGCTTTGGCTCTAGGCCACCCAACAAAGGCGTATCTGCCAACAATCCATCAAGATATATGGGAAAATCTGGTACACGTACCTTATGATGTTTTTCAGAGATACAGCTATGCAAATAGGTGAGCGTTTCCGCATCATCCAAAAAAGAAACTTCATACATAAAGTCTTTCATGATATCAAAAAGCTGATTCACCGTTGCCGTAAAATAGTTTAATAGTTTTTCGTACGTACCACCTGAAACCTCTGCTTCCTTATTTTTCTTAACAAATATCCCAGAAACTTTCGAGACGGATTCTTTAGGAGGTAAATATTGAAACGTAAGGTAGTAGGTACTCTCATAGTTTTCCTCATCACGCTCGAAGAGGTCTCTGCGTTCCGCATCAATCAACCAACTCACAGCATCTGGAAAATAGCTCCCTGTCGGGTATTTATCTGCAGGTTTTCGACGTGCCTCAACGTATATAGCCCAACCAGAGGTCAATCTTTTTAAGGCGTTATTCAAGCGCGCAGTCGCTGAAACTAACTGTGCCTCTGTCGAAGATTCTAGGTCTGGCCCTCGAAAAGTAAGTGTTTGCTGAAAGGATCCATCCTTATTTAAAATCACGCCTGGGCCAATAAGAGCAGCCCAAGGCAATAAATCTGTTAAGCGATCTGTCTTTCTGCGAAATTCTCTTAAATTAAACATACAGGCCTATACATCATAGTGAGATTTTTGCTTGATATGTCGCAACATGGCTTGAAAGAAGCTGGGGTCTTTCTTGGTCATCATCGCCATTGCAACGTGAAGAATAATTCCAATTGGTATACCGTATAGTGATTGCATACCAAAAGTGATTGCTGCCACCAGTGTTCCATTTAAAATCAAAAACTGCCTCGGCACACCTGCTGATAAAATAGGCGCAGTCAAAGAATTATGAATCTTAACAAGGAAGCCTGGTGCAGGCACTAAAATAACACTCCTGCACTACCACCGAATAATTTTGCAACAATGCTGGCCGCCGTAAAGGCAATCGCCAAGCCCATCACAACTTGGAATAACTTTCTAACACCACTGCCACCTTCACCAAAAGCGATTCCCAAGCCTGCAATTACAATACAAATCACCCCAGCGGCTTGAGCCACTGGCCCTGAAATAGAGGCTGTTATTTTTTGCAAAGGGCTTACCCAAGGCATACCCTGATCAGCTTCTGAAGCAAAAGCGATGGCTGACATGATTGGGTACAAAACACCTATCAACATTACTTTTGAAAGTGCATTTTTGGCTGATCGATAGATTGATTTCATAGGGATACCTTTTTTGTTTGGTTATGTATATACTGTGGTGATCGGTTGAAAGTATAGATTGATAGGTTGCTTTTACAATAGCGTTATATAAATAAACATAGAATTTATCTTATTGAGCTATAATGGTTTATTCTAAGTATGAAATTCAGCATAATAACGAATAACTTTTTTATGTTACTTTTTAAATAATGTTACTTTTAAGGATATTATGAAAATCATTTTAATTGGGCCTCCTGGCGCTGGAAAAGGCACTCAAGCAAAGTATATTGAATGCGCTTTTGATATTCCACAAATTTCAACGGGAGACATCCTACGCTCTACCATCAAATCAGGGTCAGAGCTCGGACTAAAGCTAAAGGAAATCTTGAGTGCAGGTCACCTTGTTCCAGATGGTCTTATCATAGAAATCATCAAAATACGGCTTGCAGAGCCTGATTGCAAAAAGGGCTTCCTTCTTGATGGGTTCCCGAGAACGCTCGGGCAAGCCAATGCACTGAAAGATGCCGACATAAGCATTGACCATGTTGTTGAAATCACTGTACCAGACGATGAAATTCTGAAACGTATTACAGGTCGAAGAATTCACGAGCCCTCAGGACGCACCTATCACGTCAATTATCATCCTCCAAAAACTGATGACCTTGATGATGAGACAGGTGAAGTGCTTATTCAACGAGAAGATGATACCGATGCCACGGTCAAAAAACGCTTGAAAATCTACCACAAAACAACTTCCATGCTGATTGAATATTACAAATCATTCGCCCCAACTAAAACAGTTAAGAAGCCTGTTTATGATAAAATAAATGGCATGCAAGATGTAAAAAATGTGAGAAATGATATCGAATCAAAACTCAAACAGAAATCTGTCTAGGAATTGGCTGTTTAGAGATTGGAATAAAACAACTAAATTTTACGCCTTTTCTTTTCCAAAAGGTCTTTGGGAAAGAAATATCTTTTCATCCCGATTGACTTTCTCAACGCATTCACATCATCCGGTGAATACTCATAAGCTTTCCCTGCACTCAAAGTTCTGGGTAAATGTAAATAAGAGTACCGAACGCGAGTTAGACGACTAACCTTAAGCCCTTGCGATTCCCATAGTCGACGCACCTCCCGGTTACGTCCCTCTCTAAGAATAACATGATACCAAGTATTAATCCCTTCACCGCCCTTAAACTCAATTTTATTGAATTTGGCAGGACCATCTTCCAACTGAACGCCTGTTCGTAAATTTGCAAGCGCATCATCTGAAACCTCGCCAAAAACACGAACCGCATACTCTCTTTCGACTTCATAAGATGGATGCATCAAACGATTTGCAAGCTCGCCATCTGTTGTAAACAAAAGAAGCCCTGAAGTATTTACATCTAATCGACCCACCATTATCCAACGACCTTTTTGCAACCGAGGTAACGCATCAAAAACTGTTTTACGACCTTTTTCATCTTTACGTGAGCAAATTTGACCCTCGGGCTTATTATACGCAATCACTCTAGGACGAGTCATAACAGTCCCTTTACGATCTAATGGCTTTCCGTCAACAAGAATCCGATCAGAAAGCTTTGCTCGATCTCCTATTTTGGAAATTTTCCCATCAACAGATATCCTGCCTGCTGCAATCCACTCTTCCATTTTTCGCCGAGAACCTAAGCCCGCCATTGCTAAAAGTTTTTGCAATTTGTCGCCATTATTTTCAAATTTTGGTTTATGTATCATATCTCTATTTTTCAACCTCACATCATTATTGAGGGAATCTTACCCCACTTCTACTCATACGCCAAGAAAAGTGTTTGTGTACGCCCACTTTACCTTCTTCAATTAATCGTTTTTTATCTTCTGGGCTAATATCAAAATCCGTCGCGCCTAATTCTAACGTATCGACGTAAATAGTTCGCTGCCAGTCTTTCTTATGCAAATGGCGCTTCATTGTGGAAGCATGCACAAACCGCATAAACGCTTTCCCAAAATCAATTACATTGCCAATTTTTTTATATTCTTTTGATTCAGCAATCGTATGTAATGGATCCTTCAACGGGTCCAATCTAAATCCAAGAGACTCGTGATTAAAACAACGATTCGGGTCATCATAAAAACCACACTTTTCAGCATTCTCATCATGTTCCACATATCGATGATAGTCAAATATTTCTATTGGGTAATTCCATGAGAGCCCACCATCAACAAGCACCTGCTCCCCTTCCGCTCCTTTGCGTTTAATGGCTTTAAAAAGCATGGGGATACTGGTCGAAATACGAACAGCATCGACGATTGCCATCTCTGGCGTTGTTTCATGAGAGTAAATTTCAGAACAGTTTTTTGTAAGGTTCGTGCCAACAAGGTAAATCTCCAGCCCCCCTGATGCATGCAACTCTCCAAAAGTAAGATCCGCTTTACCTGTTTTCTTTTCGATCAACTCGCCCATAATCCCATCAAAGGCATCTCCTTTATACCAACCAAAATCAGACAAGAAACGCGTACCCGTTGCAATAATATTGCCAGCACTCCCTGTTAATGTTAAAAAATCAAGCTTCCGAACAATATAGTAAATTTCGGCTGCATTATAACCCACTGCCAAAAACGTTGCGTATATGGCACCCGCGGAGGAACCAGCCACACGCTTTATCCCCTCAAGAACACCCATGGAGTTTAGCGCCAACAATGCGCCACTATAAGCAATGCCTCGAATACCAGCTCCCTCAAAAACAAGATTTTTAAAAGCCTTTACATCTAATCTATCAAGGAAATTATCCAAATAATAAATGATAGCATTGGCATCTTGAATCATGGGCATATGCTCACTGGAATCCAAGTATTTCACTTTACATACAGGCAGGTGTTTTTTGTAATAATCAGCCGAACATTTTGCTTCAATCAAAAACTCCAAACGACTAGAAATCAGCAAACATTCCTGCTTTAATTTTGAAAGATCGATATAAGGCAAATATCTACACCAAATATAATATGACTTAATAACATGCGCTTTGGGGAGAATAAAATCAACCGTATGTTTGTGATTCACCATCACTTTTTTTCTGCCTAAGAAAAAATAAGCCTGAATCAACCATGCAGGCATCATATGCCACCAATATTTATGCTTCTTTTCATAAATATCAGGCATTATCAAGACAAGTTTCCGCACCTCTTTCGGATAAATTTTAGCCAATAAAAGTGCGATAATTGCACCATATCCATGACCAATTAAGACGATATTTTCTGACTTATATTTCTCCAGAACAGCTTGAGCATCCAAAATCTGCTCAGTAATTGAATAAGCGAAATGCCCACGAGGATGGTCGCTCAAACCATGTCCAATCATATCACAAGCAATCACATTATATTTGCTACTTAAACGCCGCCAAATTTTTTGCCAATTCGTCGCATGTCCACCAATATCATGCAAAAAGATTAACGTCTTGCGCTCTTTCACAAAATCATTGTGATAAAAGCACAGCCGCCGCCCTTTTCTAAAATTATATTTATTAAGTGAAAGTAACATTTAGCCCACAATAAAAAGGTATGATAATTAAGTTTAACAGCTATTTTTCAAGTTGCACTAGTATTTAGAGTCAAGAATCAATCTAATTGTGGCAACTCGATCCTGTTTACCAAGCCCCTCTGAAATCTTCATTTCAAGCTCAAGAGATTGCTTGCTGACAGTGGCTCTTGAAAGATACTCATTTAACATTTTATTTGCTTCTTCATAGCGCCTTTCATCATAATAGGTTTGCGCCAAAAGATAATAACTAGAAGTCAATGTTGGATTCAGCATCAAGGCTTTACGAAAAAGCATAATCGCTTTATCTATATCGTTAGTATAGCGCAACGTACACACGCCATATAATTCATAGGTCGCCCCCATACCATCATTCGCGGGCAATGCCAGCGACTCTCTAAAAAGCGCTTCAGCCCGGTCGTATTGATCTTGCTGGCATAAGAACTGTGCATAGTAAGTTAACGCTTGATAGTTTTTTGGATCAATATCTATTGCTCGCTTAAAAGCATTTCGAGCCAAATCAACATTGCCAAGTTTTGAATAATATAAACCCATTGCATAATGGACAACTGAAAGGGAGTCATCTTGACTTTGCGCTTTCATAATTTTAGTTTTTGCTAGATCTATTAGATTTTTACTTAGATAATTAATCCCTAACTGCGCATTAATTTCGGCAGCTTTGGTATAATCAGGCTCAATGGTCTGCTCAAGCTCAGCTTGCTGGAGCGCAGATAATTTATTTGCTTCAGGATCATTTTTTGAAGCACATCCAAACAGGAGTGTCCCAGATAAGACAATTAACAGTAACCCTTTAAGCTTCATCCTTTTCCTTTTCAAGAGATTTTAAATACCGAGCATTCCGACGAGTTTTATCCTTAACGGATCCCACTAATTGTCCGCAGGCAGCATCAATATCATCACCACGTGTTTTTCTAATAGTAGCGATATAATCATGTTCTATCAAATAATTCTTAAATCTATGTATTTGATTGTTACTTGGTTTTTTATAGCCACTCCCAGGATACGGGTTAAATGGAATCAAATTTATTTTGCAAGGCACGTCTTTCAATACACTGACAAGCTCTCTTGCGTGCTCAATCGAGTCATTTTCGTTTGCAATCAAAGTGTACTCAAAAGTTAAAGATTTTTGCGGTCCTTTATCAGCATATAACTTACAAACCTCTAAAAGCTCTGCAACATTATATTTTTTATTGATTGGTACCAAAACATTTCTAAGCTCATCATTGACAGCATGCAATGAAACTGCCAGAGAAACATCAATATCATTTAATAGGTCATACATTCTGGGAACAACTCCTGAAGTACTCACCGTGACACGTCGTTTCGACAGTCCATAAGCATAATCGTCCATCATCAACTCTAAAGCTGGGATTAAGTTGTCATAATTCATTAATGGCTCACCCATCCCCATCATCACAACATTCGTTACTTTGCGGTCATGAACACCCGCTTCTTCGGATAAATTTCTAACTGCCACCCAAAGCTGCCCAATAATTTCAGCCACTGTTAAATTACGATTAAACCCCTGCTTCCCTGTAGAACAAAAACTACAATTTAAGATACAACCAACTTGTGAAGAAATACAAAGCGTGCCTCTATTTCCTTCAGGAATGTACACGGTTTCAATGCAATTTCCATCAGCCATTTGGATCAACCACTTATGCGTCCCATCCAATGAAGGCTTACTTAAAACGACTTTAGGTGGCACCACTTCTGCCACTTCTGATAGTTTTAACCGCAGGGATTTGCTTAAATCTGTCATTTCCTCAAAATCAGTCACTCCGTGACGATGAATCCATTTGATAATTTGAGCGGCTCTAAAAGGCTTTTCACCCATTCCTGAAAATAGATTTTTCAATGATTTCGTTGAAAAGTTTAATAAATTTAATTTATCTTGGCTCATTCAGCACTCCAAATATACTTTAATATGTATTAAATAATATTGCGACGCAGTATATCATCTGATCGCATTTTAAACAACGCTTCTTTGGGCTTAGATTGATGAAGAATTCACATCATGCCTTGAGCGGATTGAAATTCTGGAGCATAATCTGCAAAACGACAGTAGCGTCCTGTAAATGTCACGGCTACATTACCAATCGGTCCATTTCTCTGCTTACCAATAATAATTTCACCAATGCCTTTATTTTCTTGTTTGTCTTTGTGATAAACTTCATCTCGATACACAAACATAATCACATCAGCATCTTGCTCAATTGCGCCAGATTCCCGTAGATCAGACATCATGGGGCGTTTATCCGCACGATCGTCCACACCACGATTTAACTGCGAAAGTGCAACTACAGGCACTTCTAGTTCTTTTGCAAGAGCTTTTAACGACCGAGAAATTTCAGACACTTCTTGGGTTCGGTTACTCTCGTAGCCTGGGATACTCATTAACTGCAAGTAATCCACCACAATCATGCTTAACCCGCCATGCTCCTTGGCAAGTCTACGTGCTCGTGATCTAATTTCCGCTGGAGACAAAGCCGCACTATCATCGATATAGAGATTCATTTCTTGAGTGATAATCTGCATTGATGCCGTTATTTTTGTCCAATGCTCATCGTCTAATTGGCCATTCCTCATTCGAGTTTGATCAATTCGACCCAAAGAAGAAATCATACGGACGACAAGATCTTCTGAAGGCATCTCTAAACTAAAAACCAATACTGGTTTTTCAGCACCGCGCGCCACATTTTCGGAGAGATTCATGGCAAATGCCGTTTTTCCCATAGAGGGTCTGCCTGCCACAATCACCAAATTAGATGGGTGCAAACCTGAGGTCATTTTATCAAGGTCCGTAAAGCCAGTCGAAACACCTGTAATGCCATCTTTAGTATCCATCAATAGATCTAAACGATCAATCACACTTGAAAGCACATCTGTCACAGCTTCAGGGCCATCCTGAATATTCTGAGATTTCTCTGCTATTTGAAATATCTTTCGTTCAGCCTCATCAATAACCTCATCACTTTTTCGGCCATCTTGGTCATAAACTAAATTTGCAATATCTACGGCAGTATTCAGCAATGTCCTCATTCGAGATTTTTCAGTCACAATTCTTGCATAAGCGCCGATATTTGCCGCTGTTGGGGTATTGGCAACAAGTTCGCCAATGTAGGCTAAGCCTCCCGCTTGATCTATTTTTTTAGAATTTGCTAAAGCATCGCTTAATGTAATAACATCAAAAGGCGTATTTTCTTGCACTAACTTTTCAATTTCTTTGTAAATAACCCGATGTTCGCCTTGATAAAAATCACCGACCGTCAGCTGATCCTCTACTTTTTCCCAGCTATCATTATCTAAAATCAAACCGCCAAGCACCGAACGCTCCGCATCCACAGAACTAGGCGGGCGCTTTAATGTTTCTAATTGCTGATCTGTAAATGAAGGATAACCGCCACTCATACTTACTCCAACCTAAAAAATTAATTTAAATTTCTGACAAAAAAAAAGCCATGTCTCACAACACAGCTTTTCATTCTAACGGTAAAAGTGCAATTACTCAGCAACAACAGCCAAGTTAATTTCAGCATCAACATCTGTATAAAGATGAATAGATACTTGATAATCACCAATTTGACGAATTACACCTTCTGGCATACGTACATGACGCTTTTCAATTTTAACACTCGTTTCTGCAGCAAGTGCGTCAGCAACTTCTTTTGTTCCAATCGAACCAAATAGTTTACCGCCATCACCAGCCTGAGCTGTAATTGTAATCGTTTTATCCGCAATTTTACTTGCCTCAGTTTTAGCACTATCAACACGTGCTTGTTCAAGCTTTTCAAGCTCTGCTTTTTGCTTTTCAAATACTTCAACATTTGCTGGTGTTGCTTGAACTGCTTTTCCGAATGGGAACAAATAGTTACGGGCATAGCCAGATTTAACATTAACAACTTGACCTAGATTACCTAGATTCTCAACTCTTTCTTTCAAAATAATTTCCATTTTGAAATTCCTCTTATTGTTATTTAGAACTTAAAAATGACGATCACAGAACGGCAACAATGCTAGAAAACGAGCACGCTTAACGGCTGTTGCTAGCTGGCGCTGATACTTAGCACTTGTTCCAGTAATACGACTAGGTACAATTTTACCTGTTTCAGTGATTGATCCTTTTAAGGTATCTAAATCTTTGTAATCAATCTCTTCTACTTTCTCTACTGTAAATTTACAGTACTTACGACGACGACTTACGTTACCACGCATAATAATTACTCCGCTGCTTCAGTTGGTTTTGTTTCTGGCTTCTTATCTCTTTCTGCAACCATAATAGAAGGCTCTGTAATGGCTTTATCTTTCTTCAAGACTAGGCGACGTAATATTGCATCATTATAACGAAATGCATCGTTCAACTCATCCATAGACTCTTGAGTTGCCTCAACATTCATTAAGATGTAATGTGCTTTGTGTAACTTAGCAATTGGGTAAGCCAATTGACGACGACCCCAATCTTCCATACGATTTAATTTACCGCCTTTTTCTTCAATGATATCGCAATAACGCTTTAACATTGCTGGCAACTGATCGCTTTGATCTGGGTGTACCATAAATACTATTTCATAATGGTTCATATAATGAACTCCTTTCGGTTTATCTGCTTCGGAAATATATTTTCCATCTTAGCTGACATGGTTAATGCCTCGATAAGCTATTTATAAAAATCACAAACAGCAAAGAGCCGTGACATACTATATAAAAAGCAGACTGAAGACAAGTTTTATCCAGAACATAATTATTTTCACCAGTATTGACCACAAACATATATTCAGATTTAATATACTCCTGTGTCATAATAAATAAGTGAATCTGATATGTTCGTTGTTAGCTCCTATTTAATTGCGGTTGTCTTGTGTGTTATTACGATGGTTTGCTGGGGGTCATGGGCAAACACCCAAAAACTCGCCACAAAGCAATGGGCCTTCCAACTTTATTATTGGGACTATGGCATCGGTGTTTTACTTATCTCCTTTATACTTGCTATTACAATGGGAAGCACAGGCGATCTAGGACGATCTTTCTTTGCCGACCTCAGTCAAGGATCATTGAACAATCTTGGTTCTGCTTTTCTAGGTGGCGTGTTGTTTAACTTAGCCAACATCCTACTCGTTGCCGCTATTGATATTGCAGGCATGGCGGTCGCCTTCCCTGTGGCAATTGGATTAGCGCTTGTTATTGGCGTTATTGTGAATTATTTAAATGATCCCATTGGTGATCCAATTTTACTATTTGCAGGTGTTATCTGTGTTGCCATTGCGATGATTGTTGCCGCACTTGCCTACAAAAGACACAACCAGAATGAAAATACTAAAAGCAGTCGAGTCATGAAGGGCTTAATTATCGCCCTTGTCGCAGGTGTACTGATGGGCTTTTTCTATCGATTTGTTATTGCCTCAATGGCTATGAATTTTGCACACCCAGAATCAGGGTACTTGACCCCATATACGGCTAATTTTATTTTTGCTCTTGGACTCGTTATCTCCAGTTTTATTTTTAATACATGGGTGATGAAAAAACCATTCTCAGGCTCTGCTGTTAACTTCTCAGATTACTTTAAAGGCTCATCATGGCTTCATTTCATTGGCATTCTTGGTGGTGCAATATGGGGACTAGGAAGCCTCCTTAATTTTGTCGCATCAGAAACGGCTGGTGCTGCGATTTCCTATGGACTAGGGCAAGGCGCAACGTTAATTGCTGCCTTCTGGGGTGTTTTTATATGGAAAGAATTCAAAAGCGCATCAACAGCTACAAATTATCTGTTGGCGTTGATGTTTACAGGATATATTGTCGGGCTTTCACTCATTATTATCGCCAGAGTTTCTTAAAATCAAGGAGTCATTTATGTCTATTGTCGTGATCGGTAGTTCCAACAGCGATATGGTTGTTCGGGTTCCCCATATTCCAAGAGAAGGTGAAACCGTCATGGGTAATTCATTTCAAATTTTACCTGGTGGAAAAGGCGCAAATCAAGCAGTGGCTGCCGCTAGACTCGGTACTAAAGTCACATTTATTGCCAGCATTGGGACAGATGACCTAGGCAATACCGCCATAAAAGAGCTAAAAAAAGAGCATATTGATATACATGCCATCTATAGACCAGAAGTGAATTCAGGAACCGCTCTAATCTTTGTATCCGACAGTGGACAAAACAGTATTGCGGTATCACCAGAGTCCAATGCACTCCTAACACCTCAGCACATGCAAGAGCACCAAAAAGTTATCTCCAATGCCTCATATGTGCTTGCACAACTTGAAACCCCGATTGAAACTGTTCTTGAAGCCAGTAAGATTGCCAAAACCCATAAGGTGCCTTTTGTACTTAATCCTGCACCGGCGCAACCTTTACCGAAAGAACTTCTTAAAAATGTTTCTATTCTCACACCAAATGAAACCGAAGCTTCAATACTTTCTGGCATCGAGGTCATAGATAAAAATAGCGCGATAAAGGCAGGAAAAGCACTTTTATCATTAGGTATTAAAACAATTGTAATCACAATGGGTGCCAATGGTGTTCTCTTGATTGACGAAACTAATTGCCAGCATGTAGAAGCTCATTCTGTAACCGCAATTGACACAACCGCTGCTGGAGATGCTTTCAACGGTGCACTCGTTCACGCACTGTCTCAAAATAACAACATCAATGAATCCATCATATATGCCAATGCCGCCTCTGCACTTTCTGTAACTAAATTTGGCGCACAACCCTCAGTACCCTATAAAGATGACGTAACAAAATTTTTAAAAAAATAAGCAACTATGTGTTAAAAGTCCAACTGATACACCAACGCATCCTCATAAATATCATTCTTGCGCCTATAATAATTCTTTCTGATATTGATTTGTGTGAAATCTAGCCCTTGATACATATTAATGGCTGGGTTATTTGTAACACCCACTTCCAAAAACATTTTTTCGGCACCATTTTGCTTAGCTTTATCAATCAAAAATTGCATTAAGACTTTACCGTAACCTTTACCTTGATATTCTTTAGCAACCGCCATGTCAATTAACTCTGATTCATCCATCACAATGGTAATGACACCAAAACCGATTAACACACTATCATCCTCTGCATATATTCCCCAAACACGACTATGTGCTGCATGAATACTATCACGCATAATAGAGGCAGACCAAGGCTCGTCAAATACCGCTCGTTCAATTTCCATAAGTCTTTGCAGGTCACTGCTTCCAAGCGGCATAATCTGATAATCTGAAAACATCTAGCATCACCTGTTTTTTACATTCAACTCTTGTTAGGAGCTTATGAAGATCTATATCAATAAAAAGTTGGGGCATGAATTTTACATCTTCCTTAACTATATTACATTCTGTTGATTTTAAAAGCTTAAATGTTGAATATTTTTAAGTTATTTCATTTAACGGGATTCCTGATACCGCTTGCGTTACGACACCCAGTACAAGCCAATGTTCTCCATAACAACATAGTTGCTCTAATAGCATTGCTTTGCTCATAATTTTATAGCATATTTAATACCATTGAAATGCAATACCACTTGAGGGAAAATGATTGATTTCATCTATCCGTGGCTGCTCACACTAGGGTTACTACCGCTGCTTAGCACTTTGCTCTTGCCGAAAGTATCACGCACGACACAAAGTGCCCTTAAAGTTCCTTTTTTTAACTTTTTACAAAAACGCTTTGGCAATAATGTTTTGCACGATGCCGCTCCCAATATCTTTGCTAGGCTTGTCGCATGGCTTATATGGTTACTATTAGTTTTGGGGGCATCTGGTCCTGTTTGGTTGGGGAAACCTATCACCTTCCCAAATGAAGGGCGCAGTATTATGATGGCAATAGACCTTTCGGGTAGCATGGATGAAAGGGATATGCTTGTGAATGGCAACTATTATACGCGATTCGATATCGTTAAAGCGGCGGCAAGCCACTTTATCCTTGAACGCCAAAGTGACCGTATTGGCTTAATCCTTTTTGGCTCAAAAGCCTACCTACGCGCACCACTTACCCCTGACAATAAAACCGTCGCACAAATATTAGAAAATGTAGCTCCTGGTCTTGCAGGACAGAAGACTGCCATAGGTGATGCTATTGGACTCGCGATTAAGAAACTTCAAAATGCCCCAGAGAAAAACCGTATCTTGATCTTAATGACAGATGGGCGAAGCAACTCGGGGACAGTTTTACCTTTAAAAGCCGCTCAAATGGCAAAGAACGCACACATTAAGATCTACACGATTGGACTTGGAAGCACACAAGCTAAAGGAATATGGGGCATCTATGACGGTGGACCCGACAACGAAGTGCTTCAAAAGATTGCCAATGAAACCAATGGAAAGTTCTTTTTTGCAGGCAGCGCCGAACAATTAAAAACGGTTTATGAGGATCTAGATAAAATAGAGTCAACAGAACAAAAACCAGAATACTATCGCCCAACCTTTCAGCTTTACCCTTACCCACTAGCCATTGCGCTCCTACTCAGCATGCTGCTTGCAATACCTATTCTTCTACAAAAATTCAGAACCAAACAATAAGACCAAAACCATAAGGATCCATGATGAAACTTTATATTTATGAACACTGCCCATTTTGCGCGAGACCAAGACTTATTGTTAATGTAAAGTCTCTCCCCATACCACTACAAGTTCTTGCGAATGATGATGAGCAAACGCACTTTGACTTAATTGGTCAAAAGATTGTCCCCATTCTCGAAAAAGATGATGGATCTCGAATGACAGAAAGCTTAGATATTTGCCATTTTATTGACCAATACGATAAAAACCCAATAATCAAACCTTCTGCTAACAACCCCATTATTAACCAAATAATGGAAGATCTTAGCAATGAAGCAAAATACCTAACCCACGCTCGACAAATATTCCACCCAATGAATGAGGTTGATTTTCCGACTCAATCGGCTAAAGATTATTTTAGAGCCAAGAAAGAAGCAAGTCTTGGAATGAGTTTTGAGAGGGCGATTCAGGATTCTGCTCTTTATGCAAAAAGTGTTCAGCTCCTGCTTGATCAACTAGATCAATATCTAACTTATAAATTTATGACAAACGAATATTTTTCAATGGACGATATCTTGTTTTTTCCCATTTTGAGAGGATTAACAATCGCATTAGATGCCATCACGCTTCCTAAAAATGTTTCGGCGTACCTAAAGAGAATCTATGGCATTACAGACATTAAACCATATCCGCACTTTATGTATCAGGTGTAGAGCGATTATCCTATCTTAAAAAACAGCCGTTCCCTCTAATGCTCGCGATGAGGAGTTCTTAGAGGGGAAAAGCGCGATTTTCTCCTCTAAGTGCCTCGTTTGAATTTACTTCAAACAGCATATTATCCTCGAGAAGCAATTTTCCGCTTCTAGCGGGAATTGTTGTCTAAGAGAAATTCTTTTGTAATTAACGTCAAAGGAACCGTGACTTCTTTTTGCACTGATTTACCATTTAATAAATCTACCGCAGACTTTACCCCTAACTGTCCCATCAAGTAAGGCTGCTGTGCAATGGTTGCAGACATTTTTCCAGAAGCAACCGCCATGAGTGCTTCTTGAGTACCATCAAAACCCACTACGATAACATCATTTTTGTGCTGTTTTCGTAACGCATGAATAGCACCGAGTGCAATCTCATCATTTTGCGCAAAAACAGCCGCAACATTTGGATATTCTTTCATAACCTTTTCCATCGCATCAATGGCTTGTGAGCGATTAGAATTAACGGTTTCTTTATAAACAAGTTTTAAACCCGTGCCTTTCATTCCATCAGCAAAGCCCTCAGATCTCTCCAAAGTCGCAGAAGCATTCGGTAATCCTTGCAACTCAACAATATCACCGCTTCCACTCAGTTTCTTGGCGATATACTCCGCCGCCATTTTGCCTCCTTTAACATTATCTGAAGCAATATGCGCGTCCACAACACCGTCATTAACAGAACGATCTAATGTAATAATCTTAACGCCGTGAGAATTTGCATACTCAACCGCAGGTGCATTTTCTGTAGAGTTATTAGGGTTCACCAGAATCACTTTAACGCCTTTCGCAATCAAATTTTTGATACCAGAAAGCTCTCTTGCCGAATCATTTTGAGAATTCAAAACAATAAGTTTATATTGAAGTGAACGAGCTTCGCTTTCAGCTCCATCTCTTAATAAGGAAAAATACGGGTTACTGAGCGTTGACACAACCAAGCCTATTGTCGCCTTTGTCTTTGGCTCCTTACTACACCCTGCAAGCACCACCGATGCGACAATCGCCACCATAAACAGTCGGAAAAAACGCTTCATCATTTTACACTCCTTTTGAGTCTTTTAATTTCATATTATCCACTGGCATTAACTATAAGGTTAGACCGAATTTATCTCAAGCACTTGATCATAATATTTAAGATTTGAGCTGCCGATAAGGCAACACAGAGAAAAACATCTAGTCAAAAAGTAACACGGTAAATTACCTTGTTCTTTCATTTATTGCTTTTGTATGGTTGAATAACGCTCAGATAAACATTTGTTAATAAGGTGAACGCAATGAAACTTGAAAAACATAGTGACTTATCAATGGTTGGTATTATTATTGCTGCTTTTGTATTTCTAATCGTGATGTTTTATGCTGATAAATTGCCACATCCACTTGCATACCACAGCACCCCTACCACGACCTCTATTTATAAGATGACTTATAATATCACACCCACCACTGAAAGTTTCATGCCACATATTTTTGACCACTAAATCCATGCTCGGCATAAAGCATTGTGGCGATTCATATTTTGACTATAAAACTCAGGGTGGTTAGAGGCAGATTCAATATCTCTTTTATCCGAACTTAAAAAAGATAAGCCAAATTTCTGCCTTATCCGTTTAATGTTACTCACACTACAGCAAAGCATTTTGGCAGTTTCATTAATCGTAACACCCTCCTCTTGGCATCGCAGAAGAAATACACTTGCCGGCACACCATAGGAGGTTTTAATTCGACTTTCAAGGCTTTCACTTCTCGTATAAGCGCCACGAGAATTTTGCTGTACGACAATATCCATAGGGTGATCCTTTTTTCACATAATGTTTACCCTTATAGATATACCTGTATTTTGATAGAACACCAATACGCAATTCTACGTATAAAAGCAAACATACTCTTTATTTACCCTTGAGAAGGATCTAAACTCATCATCATTAAATATGAATATATAAGTGATGCTCAATGACTGATAATAATATTTTTTCTAAAGAAATATCAACCCATGCTAACAAGCTTCTTGATCACTATTACCAAATTTTAAGTCATGATATCAACCATCATGGTTACTGCACAGAATTCCTTGGGAGTTCTGAGGGTTTTGAAAAAACAAGGTTATTATGCCAAACACGATGCATGTACTTTCTACTCGAATATGCCGCGTTGAATAAAGACTCCTATGCTTCCAACCAAGCATTCACTTTATACCAACTGATTAAAAATAAATATCAAGATGAACACCATCACTGGCTTCAATACCCTCACAAAGAAAAACTAGATAATCTTTATGAGTACGCCTTCCTTATTTTCAGCATATCAAAACTACATATTCAAACACCTTCGACTGATTATGTAAAAGACCTCGCATCACTGCATGAAGTGATTATGGATCATTATTTTTTCCCCGAATCTCACTTTTCAAACCTAAGGGATAATAAAGGGTTTGTTTCACAAAATGCACTCATGCATATATATGAGGCATACCTAGAATTATACAAAGCCCTTCCTACAGAAAAATATAAAGGCGTCTTGGATACTTTACTTCAGACAACCAAAGGAATGTTTTACAATCCCTATCCAAATTTAATTAGTGAATATAGTCCCTATAAACAAGAAAAAACAGCAATCTATGAGCCAGGTCACTCCTTCGAGTGGTGTTGTCTACTCGTTGAAGCGCAACAAGCAGGCATAGATACCTCAACATTGCCTGTAGAAAAAAAGATGGCAGCTGCTGCTGAAAAAAATGGCGTTACAGCTCAAGGAGCGGTTTTACAAAGCATTTCTACATTAGATGACAAAAATCGATTTAGAATATGGCCCGTACTGGAGCGTCTGCGCTATTATGGCATTAGCAAAGATCATACAAAAGTTTCAACCATCTTTCCTGAATTTGTTGCGCTTTTTATTTCAAAGGAAACAAACCTGCCGATTGAGTTTATTAATGAGAACCTACAACCAGACTTCAAAGGTGTTAAGACAACCACCTCATATCACCTTATTAATAGCTTAAAGAACCTTATTTAAAAATCTTAAACACTTTCAATGTCTAGAGACATAATTTAGTATTATCGTTAAGTATAGCAAATTATGTAGGACTTCAATATGTCACTGACTTTTGGCACTCCCAATACAAAAAACACTCTAAAAATCATGCTTCTGGGCTCAGGAGAGCTTGGTAAAGAAGTTGCCATTGAGGCTCAACGTCTTGGAGTTGAAGTTATTGCGGTAGATCGTTATTCACATGCCCCAGCAATGCAAGTTGCACATAGGCACTACGTCATTGACATGCAAGATAGTATTCAATTAAGAAAAATTATTGAAGCGGAAAAACCCACCCATATTGTTCCAGAAATCGAAGCAATTACCACAGACTTGCTCGTCGAATTAGAGAATGAGGGATTTAATATTATTCCGACAGCAATAGCCACTAAATTAACCATGAATCGCAAAGGCATACGTAACTTAGCATCAGAAGAACTCAAACTTAAAACATCGCCCTATCAGTTTGCAAGTAGCTACGAAGATTATCTTCATGCTGTGGGCGAGATTGGGCTTCCTCTTGTGGTAAAACCTATTATGAGCTCTTCTGGAAAAGGGCAATCCATCATTAAAACTCAAGATGAGATCGAAGATGCTTGGAAATATGCAATGGAAGGCGCCAGAGGGCAAGCACAAACTGTTATCGTTGAAGGCTTCCTTGCTTTTGATTATGAAATCACGTTATTAACAGTACGTCATATCAGTGGCACAAGCTTTTGCCAACCCATTGGGCATATCCAAAAAAACGGCGATTATCGCACATCATGGCAGCCCCAAAAGATGCCCCATGATGTACTTCAAAAAGCGCAAGATATGGCTGAAAAGATCACTTCTGCATTAGGTGGTTATGGTTTATTTGGCGTTGAATTATTTATTAAAGATAATGAAGTGTATTTTAATGAGGTATCGCCACGCCCCCACGATACGGGCATGGTCACTATGATTTCACAGGAGTTATCAGAATTTGCTTTACATATTCGCGCAATTCTTGGACTGCCTATCCCTGAAATAAAACAATATTTACCTGCTGCTTCAGTGGCACTTTTGCTAGAGGGAAATACAACAGCACCCGCCTATCTTGGAGTCGCCGAAGCGCTTAAAATACCAGGCACACAAATACGGTTGTTTGGAAAACCTGACATAAATGGAAGCAGAAGAATGGGGGTTGTATTAGCAACTGGCGATACAATACAAAACGCTATTGATAAAGCTCAACATGCCGCAGATGAAATATCTCTTACGAAGTGAAATTAATTAAATACTCAACAACGACAAATCAAGACGTCCAAGTGTAAAGGGTGGGCACCAAAAATAAGAGCCCGTTAAAGGACGAGAAAACTTAAAAATCCCATCAACAATATCGTCATCTTGACCCACCATCTTTCTCATTTGCGCATCAAAAGCATAAAATGACTTGCCAAAAGCAACAAACATAAGCCCTCCCTCAAAGCTTTCAGACCAAGGCATAGAATTTCGGAACATAAACGCCTCTGGATCAAAAATCTCCTGAGCTGTACGACGTACATGTGCCGAGGAAATGGCATCCTCAAACTCATGGTTATCATCAAGACTACGACCAATTGTTTCTTCCTTTTCGGCTTGGCTCACTCTGTTTAACCATTTAAAATCATGTTGCCACTTTTGAACCGCCACAAAGCTAGAACCATGTAGACCCTTCAATGGGTCGGCAACGATTGCTGCATCCTTCGCATCCTCACCCTTAGGGTTCTCAGTGCCATCCTCAAAACCTGACAGATCGGTACGATCACAATAAGAAAAAGCATCCACCATTTCCTCTAAGTAAAAAGCATCTTTTAATAACTCATGAATAACGCGTGCTTGATGAAAATTTTTCCCTGCATCTTCATCTTTTAGCCATACCCAAAGAGAATATTGAGTTTCAGGAATATTCACATGCTTGGAATTAAAATCAGGAAATTTTTCTAACCCTGGAACATCTTTACCTAGTGAATCAACGATATCATACCCAATACCTAATAGTGCTGATTTGCCATCAATTAAGCGTTTCAAGATATAAAGTTTTTCAGAAATCTTCTCGTGATCACGAATAGAATAAAACATATATTTTGCCGTTTTGCTGATGGGGTCTAAAACAGCTTGTTGATGCATATCCAAAGTCATATCTCCTAGTTATAATTATAATTATACATCATAAAGAATATGGCAAAAACAGAATAATAACAAATAATTACAGGGATTAAATGAAGCTTGCAACTAAACCAATAATACCACCAAAAATACCGCCCCACACAACAAGCCAACCCAAGTGCATACGAATCATCTTTTGAATAATATCTTTCACCATTTTAGGCGTTAATTCCTCTAGTCGATCATCCACAATTTTTTCTATTTGACTAACTAGGCCTTTAGAAGAAAATGGCAGTGCCTCTTTAAGCTTTTCTTTCACCGCATCTGACTTCAGCATATTTTCTAATACCACTCGTATCTTCTTGATAAAATCTTCTTTCATTGGCGCTAATGCTTCTTTCCCACCCAAAAATGAATTGATGACGCCACCAAACTGGCTATCCATAATCGCATCGACAAAGCCATCGAATAACTTATCGTAATCAATCGCATCAAGTATTTTACTTGCACCGCTATCAATACCCTTTTCCATTTGAGAGGCAAAGAAATTCTCAATATTTTTCTCATTAAAAAATTGATGAATAATAAGATTTTTAATCGAACGCTTAAAAGATTCAAAGCGATTGGGAATAATTCCTGAACCATAAACAAATGGGATTTTTTCAAATAACATATAAATGGCGATCCAGTTTGTCAACGCGCCTGACAAAGCATAAAAGCCAACGGTTCGCACATGATCATTACCAAGCCATATACCCAAGATACTAACCAATAATGCGATAAAATTGGTGACAACGCTTTTATTTACCCACGACATATAACTTCCTATTATTAAATATTAATCAATCAGAGCGACACTATACCGAAACCAAAATTAAATTGCCGTTGTTATATCACAAATCTTTTATCCTTTGTCAAAATACCGTTGACATGGTCGCTGGCAATACCCTATACTTGCACTCGTTTTTGGGATGCGCCCGTAGCTCAGCTGGATAGAGTACCTGGCTACGAACCAGGCGGTCGGAGGTTCGACTCCTTCCGGGCGCACCAAAAAACGAATGCGGGAATAGCTCAGTGGTAGAGCACGACCTTGCCAAGGTCGGGGTCGCGAGTTCGAACCTCGTTTCCCGCTCCAAAGTTTAATGATCTTAGTGCGCCCGTAGCTCAGCTGGATAGAGTACCTGGCTACGAACCAGGCGGTCGGAGGTTCGACTCCTTCCGGGCGCACCAAGTTTCATTCTTCACTTCTCTTTTATCAAAAAACCTCTAAAATTAATGTTTATAATTATGCCAATTAAAAACTGTGAACTTTATCAAAATATGAACAGAACTTTATGCATTGCGCCAATGCTCGACTGGACAGATCGACACTATCGCTACTTTATGCGACTCATCTCAAAAAACTGTATGCTCTATACCGAGATGATCAACGCCAAAGCAATCTTACACAGTGACCCTCACAGATTTTTAGACCATGACGCCTCTGAAAACCCACTGACATTGCAACTTGGTGGCAATGATCCCGTAGAGCTTGCAAGTTGCGCTAAAATAGCCCAGGACTTTGGCTATGATGAGGTTAATCTTAACGTTGGCTGCCCTAGTGACCGCGTCCAGTCTGGTGCTTTTGGCTTATGTTTAATGAAAACGCCTGATATAGTGGCTGACTGCATTATTGCAATGAAGGAAGCCGTCAATATTCCCATTTCAATCAAATGTCGAATTGGCTATGATAATCATGATAGCTATGAAGCACTTCATCATTTTATTGATACCATTGTTAAAGCAGATATAGACTTTATCTGTATCCATGCGCGTAAAGGCTGGCTTAAAGGTCTTAGCCCAAAAGAAAATCGCACCATTCCAGAGCTAAATTATCAAACCGTATATGATATTAAAAAAAAATTCCCCAACACCTCCATTGGTATAAATGGTGGCATTGAAACCTTAGAGCAAACTCAAGAGCATCTAAACTACGTAGACAGCGTGATGCTGGGGCGTGCTGCTTACCACAACCCTTATAGCTTGATCCAAGCTGACAAATTGCTGTATAACGATAAGAGCAGCCTGATACTCTCGCCTTTTGAGGTTGTTGAAAAAATGTATCCTTATATTGAAAAACAGCTTTCAGAAGGTATACGCCTTAACCATATAACTCGTCACATATTAGGAACTTTTCAAGGAATGCCTGGCGCCCGTGCTTTTCGACGGCATTTAAGTGAAAATTCGAGTAAGAAAGGGGCGGGGTTGACTGTTTTGGATGAGTCGTTAGTTTATGTTAAACGATAATCCCCTCCCATAAAAAAAGAGACCGAAGTCTCTTTATCATAGTAATTCTGAAATCAGTTTAAATTACTTTGCCTGGTCAACAACCTTATCAATGGCATTCAAAGTTTTAACAGCTTCATGGTAAGGGATGTTTAGCGCTGTAGAAACTGCTTCGCAAGTGATTTTACCATGACAAACATTTAAGCCATTACGTAAGTGTTCGTTTTCAAGTAAAGCATTCTTGTAGCCTTTGTTAGCAAGTTCAATCACAAACGGTAAGGTTGCATTATTTAGTGCTTCAGTTGAAGTACGCGCAACAGCACCCGGCATATTTGCCACACAATAATGAACGATTTCTTCTTCAACATAGGTTGGGTCATCATGTGTTGTGGCATGAGAAGTTTCAAAACACCCCCCCTGGTCGATGGCAACATCTACCACAACAGAACCTTTGCTCATACGTGTCAACATATCACGTGTAACAAGCTTAGGCGCCGCCGCCCCAGGAATAAGCACCGCACCAACCACAAGATCTGCACTCGTTACATATTTTTCCATATTTTCACGTGTGGAATAAATAGTATTTAATTTTGGACCAAAATAATCATCTAATTCTTTTAGGCGATCAAGAGAACGGTCTAGAACGGTAACATGTGCTTCCATTCCGATTGCCATACGAATCGCATTTAACCCAACGATACCACCACCGACAACCGTAACTTTAGCAGCCTTTACGCCAGGTACGCCACCTAATAACACGCCACTTCCGCCTTGTGCTTTTTCCAAACAATGCGCGCCAGCTTGAACAGATAAACGCCCAGCGACTTCACTCATTGGTGTTAAAAGAGGCAAACGCCCTTTACTATCTGTAACTGTTTCATAAGCAACGGCCACACAGCCTGATTCAATAAGAAGCTCAGTCTGATGTGGGTCAGGGGCTAGATGTAGATAAGTAAAAAGAAGTTGGTCATCTCTCAACATCTTACACTCTTCAGTTTGTGGCTCTTTAACTTTTACAATCATTTCTGCACGCGCAAATATTTCTTTTGCCGTTTGAACAATTTCAGCTCCCGCTTCTACATATTGTTCATCCGAATAACCCACTTCAGCACCAGCCTGAGTTTGCACAAGAACAGAATGTCCATTATGCACCAACTCTTTAACACTTCCTGTGGTTAAACCTACACGGTATTCGCGGTTTTTAATTTCTTTTGGTAATCCTACAATCATGAGAAATCCTTATGGAATAGTTGAATTCAAAAGGAATATAAGAAAAATATCGCTAAAGGTCTAGGAATAAATAAGCTTAGATTACTTTTTATGCAAAAAAATGACTGGTATCTACTGGAATATCATCACTTTGTGAGGTGGCTTTAGGGTTTAGGGTTTAGGGTTGAGCCTACCTTTCTTATGTTGCTTAACAGCATTAGCTTTTTGTTTGTATGGGCTTTCACCTGAAATATCTTTCACCTGTCCAGGTTTCAGCGCTGATGCTGTGTCTATATTAAAGCTTTTCTTAAAAAGATCCTGGTGCTTTTTTTTTGTACGTCGAATCTCCGCGCCACTTGGAGAATGACTCGGCTTTTCAGTCGTGACATCCACATCAAACCCTGTTGCAACAATGGTTACGCCCAAGCTTCCTTCCATCACAGGATCAATAGATGTGCCAATAATCACTGGTGCGTCTGATTTCGCTATCTGCGTTACCGCATCCCCTATTTCTGCAAACTCACCTAGAGATATATCCTCATTAGAAGTCACGCAAACCAACAAACCTTTCGCATCTTTTAGATCAATATCTTCAAGCAACTCACAAGAGAGGGCTCTTTCAACTGCATCTTGCGCTCTAGCCTCTCCTGATGATACGCCAGTTCCAATCATGGAGAGCCCAGGCGAACTCATGACCGTCCTCACGTCTGCAAAGTCGACATTTATATGGCCAGGATAAGTAATGATACTTGTAATGGAGTAAATGGCATTATACAGCACATCGTCTGCTGTTTTAAACGCATCTAATAAGGAAACATTTGATCCCAAGGATTCACGTAACTTATCATTAGGAATAATAATAAGTGAATTAACATGCTGCTGAAGTTGTTTTAGTCCTTCTCGAGCATAAGCATTTCTTTTACGCCCCTCAAATGAGAACGGCATTGAGACTACCGCAACAATCACTACACCAAGATCCTTAGCTTCCGCAGCAATAACTCCTGCAGCACCTGTACCGGTACCACCGCCCATACCACCTGTGATAAACAACATATCACAACCACTAATCGTTTCTCTAATTTTGGCACGGCTTTCTTGAGCAGACATTAATCCAACATTTGGATCCGCACCTGCGCCAAGACCCTTTGTGGTCAATTCACCTATCTGAATAATATTAGGGGCTAAACTATTATTGAGTGCCTGCACATCCGTATTTAAAGCATAAACTTCCACGCCCTGGATACCCTGCTCGATCATGTGATTAACAGCATTACCGCCCGCGCCACCGACACCAATAATTTTTATCTTCCCATGATCATCACCCGTGGGTGTCAGCAATCTATCAGTATCTGTCCTTTTTCCCATGGCTTAATGTGTCCTTTTCTGAGTATTTAAAAATAATACCTTACAGTATAGGTCAAAGAAACAATTTAAGAAAAGGACAGCATTTTATTTAAGGTAGATTTATTTTAGTGTGCCTTGTTTTGCCTTGTTATTCCATTCAGCAATCGCATAAATTGGCGTACTTAAAAATAATAAGATCATGCCATAATAGACGACATCAGGTCCAGAACCAATAATGGTCCATAGTGAATATGCACCGGCCAATACAGATATAACGATTGCTGTCTGCCAAACTGGCGCACCAGTATCATTCGCTTTAATCAGAAGGACGTTAGATACAGCAGTATAGAAATAAGGAATTAAAGCTGCTAGTACGGCCATTAGGATGATTAAATTGAACTGCTCTACAAGGTTAGGAGACATGGTAAACAAGATAAGTACCGTCATTAATACACCTGATAAAATCAAGCTATAATGTGCCGCACCATGTTTGTTTTCTTTTGCAAAAATCTTAGTAAATAAA
>CAUZSH010000001.1:0-81226 GCA_963582935.1 Gammaproteobacteria bacterium | reverse complement strand
CATATACGCAGTAGTGGTGTTCAAAAACAAGACTATAGCCTTGTTTTTTGGACGATCGGTACGGAGGTGGGCGCTCGAAGCCTTATTAATCTCCCCGCGGTGTGCGATTCGATTTTGGCATGGATGCATCAATCTATTATGAGCGACCGAGCAATACGCAATTACCATTTACTCAACAGGAATCTACAATTTGGCACAAAGATCCAATGCCTTTAGTTGACATGGATTTATTTGTGACTATAAGTGGGTGACAAATGTTTAACACGTCTAATGATTGGTTTCTGGCACACGGCGGAGTATAGTTTATAGTAACAAAACAAGCTAATATCCTTTAAGGTAAGAAAGATGCATGGCAATATAGCGCTAATTAGAAAGTATTATATGCGATTATGGGATAATAAAGATCTAAATACTATTGATGATTTTTGCGACCAGAATATTAAAATATATTGTTCAACAGGTTATTTAGAATATTCAGGCACTAAGCTCTTACAGGAGAGAGTTAAAGAATGGTATATGGGATTTCCTGATATGAAAGTTGTTTGTGATAAATTATATGTCGAAAATAATGTTGTAGTATGTGAGTGGACGACTACGCTTACACATTCTGGAGAGTTTAGAGGATATATGCCGACTAAAAAAACTTTTATAAATAAAGGAAAAAGTTTTTTTAAAATTAATAATGGGAAAATCATAGAGCGTAAGGATGAGTATGATGCTCATATCTTCCTAAGAGAAATAACAAGCGCATAACACCTAGCGAATCTCTGTGAGCTAATTTCTGTCCAAATTTTTCACTTCTTAATAGTCGATAATTACGCCATACCTCATAGCCAACAGAAAATGATGAAATTAGTATTAGCTTATTATTAAAAACATATAGTGTTAGTAGGTTTTCGTATTATAAATTTTTAAAGGTTCAGAAAGAAGTGGTGGTTGAGGTACAAGAAGAACTTAAGATAGGTGTTAAGTAGACATAGGTTAAAAACACACCCACTGATTTCCTTTTTTGGCGATATGGTTTGATGTTTCCTTGGTGTGTGTAACATTCAATATTGTTATTTCCTCTCATTTTGAATCACAAAATAGGAAATGTAGGTTTTGCTCTCGTTGAGAATTATTCCGTCATAATTTATACCCACAACAATTATCATAAAACACACTGTCAACGTGCCCATAGATTACACTGAGATGGCTTAGGTGTTGAAAGTGTAGGTTTGAGTTTTGAATGTTGGTGTTCAGTGTGATTGTTGCTAGTGTGGGAATGGTGAATCAGAGTGCAATAGGGTTGCTACTGCTTATCGCGGCAATATTTACAATGTCGGTCATGATTTTCTTTATTAGGGGCATATCTGAGAAATAACGATTTTCGCTTGAAATATGTGGTATAACCCCCATGATATTTAACTAACTATAAATAGGTCTTCGGAGTTTTAGATGCGACAAGCAACAATCGGTTTTATTGGCGGTGGGAACATGGCAAGAAGCATGGTTTCAGGTTTGGTCGGTAGTGGTTTTAATGCCAAAAAAATATGGATTTGTGATAAGAATCAAGAAAAATTGGATGTGTTTCAGCAGGCTTATGGCGTGTTCGGTTGCAAGGATCAAGTGGAATTGGTTGAGAACTGTAGTGTGATCATATTAGCAGTTAAGCCTCAGGCATTGCCCTCTGTGGTAGAAGCCATTGGGAAACAAATTAAGCGAAAGCAGCCATTGGTGCTCTCTATTTGTGCGGGCGTTGATATGCAGCAATTATCTCAATGGTTTGGCGAAAAAACGGCCATTGTGAGAGTGATGCCCAATACCCCTGCGTTGTTACAATGTGGCGCGAGTGGCATGTTTGCGAATGAGCATTTAGCAGAGCAACAGAAGAATTTAACCGAGCATATTATGCGTGCTTCTGGTGTTGCTGTTTGGGTAAAAGAAGAGCATCAAATGGATGTGGTTGGGGCGCTATCGGGTTCAGGACCCGCTTACTTTTTTCTGATGATGGAGATTATGTCGGATGTGGCGATCAAATTAGGCTTAAGTGAGAAGCAAGCAAAGCTTTTGACCACTCAAACTGCTTATGGTGCTGCGAGAATGGCGCTAGAGTCTCCAGATAGCGTGGAAAAGTTACGTTTAAAGGTGACTTCAAAAGGTGGAATTACCGAAGCGGCAGTGAGTACGCTAGAAAAATCAGGTATCCGTGATATGATGGAGCAGGCCATGTTGAATAATGTAAAACGTGGCAAAGAATTATCTGGGCTGTTTTCACAAGCACCTCAAATAACAAACAAATAATATTGCGTTTTAATAAGGGACATTCATGACGGGTGCAGCACTTAGTACGGGTAGCTTTTTAGTCAGTATAATTTTCAGTTTATATCTTGCCGCCGTGATGTTGCGGTTTTTATTGCAGTGGGTGAAGGCGGATTTTTATAACCCAATTTGCCAATTTTTAATGAAAATCACCAATCCGCCTTTGATCCCATTACGTAGGATCATTCCTGGTTTTTTCGGACTTGATATGGCAGCAGTGCTGTTGATGTTTGTGATTCAAGTGGGGGAGATTGCATTATTAAGTTGGATGAATGATTTCCCTATCACGCATTTTATTATCTTATGGGCGATTAAAGATTTATTTTTGCTTTTATTGAAAGTCTATATGTATGCCATTATTATTCAGGCAATATCCAGTTGGTTCGCACAACCGGGGGCATATAATCCGATGACAGTCGTTTTATATCAATTAACGGAGCCTGTGTTACGTCCATTTAAACGCTATATACCACCCATGGGCGGAATAGATTTTTCATCGTTGGTTGCCATTATTTTATTGTATGCCGTGAGTATTTTTATTTCGGGTATCGTTATATAGATATTTGTGAAAGTGGTTCAGAAGGGTTGTCTGGCAATGTTGCCAAAGCTAGCTTTATCTTCTCTAAACTAATGCCGATCTTTTGTGCTGCTTTTCAATTGTTGGGGGTTGTTAGTATGCGAATGACCGTTCATTCTCATGAGAATACTAATCACACCCACAAACCAAGGTTTACTTGCACTAGAATCATTTAATGCATAAATAGGATGCGTAGTGTGGACATTGTTAGCAAATGTATTTCCAGCTAATATTAATAGTACTGATGAAATGATTTGTCTATTTTAATATTTTTATCTAGGGTAAAGGGCGTTAGCTTGAACTTCACCAAAATTATTGGCAGCCTTCCAATTTTTTTTAGAGCAACCCAGATGTTTAATGATGGTAATGTGATTGTATGTTGTTGTGTCATTTGAGCTAACATTTATTTTGAGTTCTTAAATCCTGCAAATCCTGCAAATCCCAAAGAAGTGAGTCGGTGAAAAAATGATACGTCATGTGTGCTTAAAATCCGTTTGGGGGCACAAAGTATTTTATTACCGGGTGATATTGAAAGGCCGATGGAATATTATTTGATGGATTATCATTATGGGCAACTTGCATCAACGGTTATTGTCGCGCCACATCATGGCAGTAATAGCTCCTCGATGGCTACGTTTATTAAAGCGGTAGATCCAGAGTATGTTTTGTATGCCGCAGGATTTGAAAATCGTTATCATCACCCAGCGATGAAGGTGCAACGACGGTATTACAATCAAGGTATTTTAAGCTATAATACAGCATATAATGGTGCGATCTGGTTCGACTTCTATCACAATGGTGAAATGAAGGTAGCGACTTGGGTGAAGAGCCGATAGCATTATGTTCAACTAAAGATTTAATAGGGTGATTGGTATGGCGAAAGGGTTGGAAATTTTGCGAGGGATTTTTGTATTGGTATTACTCTGTATTAGTAGTGTGGTGGTATTTATACCCATTATCATTATTGCATTGGTTAAACTGATCCCTTTTGAATCATTACAAAAATTTTGCGGGAGTTTATTAGAAGTGATTGCGACTGGGTGGATGTACGTCAATACACATGGGGCGGCTTTATTACTTCCTACCAAATTTGAAGTGCAAGGTTTGGAGGAAATGAAAAAAGATGACTCTTATCTTTTGATGGTAAATCATCAAAGCTGGATGGATATTATGGTTCTTGAAAATATCTTTTTAGGTAAAATATCGTTTGCAAAGTTCTTTTTGAAAAATGAATTGAAATGGGTACCTATTTTAGGATTAGCTTGGTGGGCAATGGATTTCCCTTTTATGAAACGATATTCAAAGGCTTATCTAAAAAAGCATCCTGAGAAACAAGGGAAAGATATGGAGGCTACTCGTAAGGCCTGTGAAAAGTTTAAACACATGCCTTTGACCTTGGTGAATTTTTCGGAAGGCACACGTTTTACAGCTGCAAAAGCGAAGAAACAAGAATCTCCCTATAAAAATTTATTAAAACCAAGAGCAGGTGGTGTTTCTTTGGTGATGAATGTTATGGGTGAAAAGATGGATTCCATTATTGATGTGACGATTTATTATCCTAGCAAATATATGACCATGTGGGATTATTTAAGTGGGCGCATTAAAAATATCAAGATTGATATACGTTATATTCCCATTACAAAACAAATGCACGGTAATATGCAATGTGCCGATTTTGTGCAGTATATTCGTGGGCTGGTGAATAATATTTGGCAGCATAAGGATGATGTGATGGAAAGGTTTAAGTCTGAAAAAATTGAAGAGAGTTGATTTATCTCACTACGTTTTGCGTTGAATATTTGATTCTGCGTTGATTAAACGCTAGTATTAACGCAAGGAGTGCGTAGATAATGAAATATATACATGAACACCATCAATGGCCTGACCTTCACTGGGATAGTGAGGCACTAACCCCTCTACTTATAGACATCAGAAATAAACAAGGCTTTTATCTTGGGCGTATGAGTGCGCTTGGCTTTGATGTCAAAGTAGAAGCAAACCTTGAAATGCTCACAATGAATATTGTCAAGTCAAGTGAAATTGAAGGCGAGCAGTTAGACAAGGAGCAAGTCAGGTCATCTGTCGCACAAAGGTTAGGGCTTGATATAGTCGGACTACCACAAGCAGATCGCCATATTGATGGTATTGTTGAAATGATGCTAGATGCGACCCAAAAGCATCAAAAATCCTTGACAGAAACACGGTTGTTTTCTTGGCACAATGCCTTGTTTCCAACACAAAGAAGTGGACTAAAACACATTAAGGTTGGCGCATGGCGACCAGAAGAAGCAGGTCCAATGCAGGTGGTTTCCGGTCCTATGGGCAGAGAAAAGGTTCACTTTGAAGCGCCAGAAGCCAGTCGCTTGCATGCTGAAATGGTTGCTTTCCTAGATTGGTTTGAGCACGCAAAAGGGGTTGACCTTGTCATTAAAGCTGGGGTTTCTCATTTTTGGTTTGTCACTATTCATCCTTTTGAGGATGGTAACGGTAGGATAGCGAGAGCCATTTCGGACATGTGCCTAGCGTTGTCTGATGGCGTTTCACAGCGTTTTTATAGTATGTCTTCTCAAATTGAAAAAGAAAGAAAAGACTATTATAAAATGTTAGAGTCAAGCCAAAAAGGTCGGCTCGATATTACCTCATGGCTTGAATGGTTTTTAAGCTGTCTCGGTAGAGCAATATTAGATGCAAGCCTTCTTTTAGACAACGTCTTATATAAAACGCATATTTGGAGTATGCTCAATCAATACTCTATTAACACGCGTCAACGCAAAGTGATGAATCGGTTATTAGAAAATTTTCAGGGGAAATTAACCACTAGTAAATATGCGAAGCTTGCAAAATGCTCCCATGATACGGCTTTACGTGATATTAGAAAACTTATCGAGTATGGCGTTCTTCGACAAGAGGCCGCCTCAGGGCGTAGCACCAGTTATGCTCTACTCAGTCATCAAGAATTAATTTAACTCCTTCAAGAGAGAGAATAAGAGGCATTTTTGTTTTGTGTTGCTCGGTCGTTCATAATAGATTTTGGCTCCTGCCAAAATCGAATCACTGTACTCTTGATGGTATAATAAACAAACAACTATGAAAAACCAAACCAAGGTAATGTATCGTGGATTTTGAAGACAAAGAAATTGGCTATAAAAAACCTCCGTTCGATGTGAGCCAAGAGCGTTTTACCTACGCGGTCAAAAGAGTTAGGAAAGCAAGAGCTTCAACCAACTCAGACGGTCACGTAGCCTCTATTCTTGGAATAACACGAGTTACATTGTTATCATACTTCAGGAAAAGTCCTGAATTTGTCGAACAGTACGATAAGGGAAAAGCCGAATTTTTAAATAAGGCAATGGGCAATTTAGCTGCGGTTAGTGAAAGACAGGAAGTTTGTGCTCAAGGCGCTAGGGTAAATGCGGTATCTGTTCTATTAGATGCTGATAAATCATGGACTGGTGATTTGGCTCGATCAGGGATAGATTTTAAGGGTAGGTCACCACTCGAAAAAATTGAATTGGCAAATGATTGTTATACTAAGGGCTTATTACCCCACGAAGCTCATGTACGCATAATCAACGGAGCAGAAAAAGAATTAGAGCATCAACCTATTGATGTGAATTTCTCAGCCGTAGGATTAAAAGATGCGTTGTGTTCAGGTGGGAGTATTGAACGAACCAATGCATTAATTAAAATAGGTCAATTAGGGGAAACGGAAAAATTAAATGCCCGATTGATTGAGCTGAATACCGTGGTTTAACAATCGTTGTACCACGCCAACCTATAGCTGTATGATTTTTCGATCTATACTGGTTTTGAGAAATGCGGACTGCAAACAATTCGATATGAGCCACCATTTAATTGTAAGGATAACATAATTAAAATATTAGAAGTTAAGTTGACGGTGCCCTTAAGTGTCTATCATGATGCGTCATCGCCCATTTGTACGCCACAAATATGACAAAACACATTAGTGTCATAACAGAATAAAGCATTGTACGCCCTGACAGTTGTAATAAAACACCACCGATATAGGGCGCTAACACTAATCCTAACATGTACATACTAGATGCACCAAAATATGCTCCCTTCAAATTATCAGGGGCAAGCTTATCAATCTGAACATTCACTACTGAGAACAAAATAATTTCACCAAAGCTTAGGACAATAATACCAGCAATCCAGCCAAGATAAAATAAAGTAGGTGTTAGTGAGAAGATGATTTGAGCTATTGCTAATAAAATAATACCTAAATAGACCTGAACATTATCAGAAAATTTAGAAACAAATTTTAAAAAAGGGAATTGAAACAAAACAACTACTGTACAATTAATAGCGATAAGATAACTAAACAAATTAACTAAGGCTGGTATATTTTCACGTGAAAAATATTGGGCTAGTGTTGAGTCTAATTGGCCAAAAACTAATATAATTATAATATACGCAATAATGAGCAACATAAAAGAACTATCTTTTTTTATAATTGATAGAGATCTTATAAGTGAGTAATGGTCACCAGAAAGTTTTTTACGCTCTTGGTTAAATGCACGAAAACATATTACTAAATAGATTAGATAAATTATTGCTAACACTGTAAATGTTATTCTTGGGAAATATAATGTGAAGCTAACACCTAGCAAAGGCCCAACTGCACCACCAATATTTATACAAAAATACTGCCAATAAAATGCTTGTTTTTTAATTTCAGCATCTTGAATACCGTCTGAAATTATTGCTTTAAATACGGTCTCAATAAGTCCTTTGCCTATCGATACACCTACCGAAAGTACCAAATAAAAGGGGAAACTCTGCAGAAAAATTAGGGGGATAAAACTAAAGAACACAATCAATAGACCAGTAATCAAGATGGGTCTTCTACCGATTTTATCTGATAAATTGCCACTATAAACGCTAAAAGTAATAGACAACAAAGTTGCTATGCCTAAAATCGTGCCTGTCATAATAATCGATAAATCAAACTTCTGATAAAATATAATCGCCATAAATGGCCATAACATAAAATATATTGTTCGAGTTGCTAAAGACCCAAACAATACAATATAAATAGAAGAAGGCATACGCTTCAATGATGAAAACATTTTAATCCTATATAAATGGTAATCTTCATATTAAATTCGAATAAACACAAAGCTGTATATTAGCCAATATATTATTTTAATACAAAGTTTCTTGATTATTTTATGATTTGGTTTTAGATAATCTAAAACCAAGCCAAGCACGTCAGTGTTCTGATCTGTACAGACTTCTAAATCCAAACCATAATAGTCATACCATTTTTTAAGATTATCCACCGTGGCCATTTGGTATTCTATATGCCTAATTGGTCTAAGTGCCGGTTTATCATTATCTTTTTTGGTTGTTGGTGTACCAGTATGAGCCACATCACCTATTGACCTACTCCTAGAATTTGGGACACTTGTCCACCCAGAAATATAGGTATAAAGTGCCAAATCAAAAGTACACATTTAAAGTGTGATCATATTCTGGATCTCAGTCTTTGAGAAATGCGGACTGCAAACAATTTGATATGAGCCACCATTAAAGAAAGTGTGATTATATTCTGGATCATAGCCTATATCACGGGCTATTTTTATATATTTGTTAGACACAGGGTTATATAGTTTATCAATTGAAAAGCAATCTTTAGATGGGTTTAAAGTAATTTTGATTTGAGAATTAAAAAATCTAATTAGTGATTTACTTTTACCAATTATTTTAGAAGATTTTTGCTCATTCATTGGAATATATACGGTTTCTGCTCCGTTCATTCCAGTAATATATTTGTCTTTAAATAATGGGCTTATGTTCCATATTATTAAAGGTGCAGTTGTTATTGGGGTAACGTCTTTATCATAAACATGTACGTAGCCATGATCTGGAATATAGCTAATATAAGTTTCACCTGCACCTACTTCTATAGGAAACTTATCTTTTTTATGTGATATGTTATATTGTTTTATTTCTTCATAATCCAAATTCTCGAATGACCTTTGTAGAGAGGATAAATATGGCATATAAAAACGAGCCATACGCAGTTCATATGATGTTATGTTTAATGGATCGAGATAAAGAAATGCTCCTTTATATAATGGGAAATCTTTAAATTTGTAATCATCATTATATTGGATAAAACTATCTAGTTCATTGGCATGTAAACCTTCAACTCTAAATCCTTTTTGTTTGAAATCATATTTTCTAGCATCAACTAGAAATTTTATTGTATAACTAAATGTTTTAGGTGATTTTTTTATAGAATTCAAAGTTGATTCCATGCTTTTTTTAACATATGAATCTAATAGAGTTTTAGATTGAAACTCGTTGGCTGTAAACATTTTAGAAAAATTAATTTTGTTATTTAAAATAATATATTGTGTTTCTGAAATTTTATTGATTCCTTTAAGATAAGAAAAATAAATCTCTTTTTGCATTTTAGGTATATAATTATGCCCTTTAAAAGAGTCTATTGTTTGATCCCCATTGTGTTTATCAAAACAACCACATAAAGATATTGCTGCAAGCAAAAGTGTTATTATTAGTATTGGTTTTTTCATTTTATTCCTTATGTGCAACGTTGGTTTAGGTATATAGTTCATTTATACAATTCTGTTCTCACTATTTTAAGCACTTTATCGGAACTTGTATTCAGAAAATCTTGTTAGTATTTCATGGAGTATTATAATTGAAGACGCAAGTTTAATCTTGGGATTTACCAAAGAGCTTGCAATATTTGAAAAAGCAGAAGATGAAGTTATTGCAACAGTTGAAGATATCGAAAACAATTTATTCTGTAAAAACGCAACGACTAAAGCTGTAATTTGTACTTCTGATAATAAACAGATTGGTCTTGCCGTATATTTTTTAAACTTCTCTACTTGGCTTGGTAAAAATGGGTTGTATTTGGAAGACCTATATATATCTCCAAATTATCGCGGTGCAGGGGCAGGAAAGAGACTTCTAAAATATTTGGCTGAAATAGCCGTTGAAAACAATTATGGAAGGTTTGAATGGAGCGTTCTAGACTGGAATGAGCCAGTAATAAAATTCTATGAGTCTATCGGTGCAATAGCTCAAAGTGAGTGGATAGGTTATCGTCTTGAAGGACAATCTCTTTCAGATTTTGCACTCTCAAAAATTTAAGCCATACTTATACAGTAAGAAGCAATATTTATTCTTACAGGAGATAGTGGGCTATATGGCAAATATTATTACACATCAAACACAAGCTGCACACTGGCATGAGCTGATTTTATTGGCACAAAAAGATGCCAAGATCGTTTTGGATCATGAGGTGGAGGCCTATGTAGTCATGATGTTGATGCGTCATATGTGCCGTACAAATTTAGCAGAAGTTATTTTAAGCTTAGAGTATCTAAAAGCATTGGAGTTGCCCGAGAAAAACCAGAATACCAAAATGCAGATTGTGGCAGATCAATGCTTGATTCATGCGGGGCTTTTCCCACATAGAGCCATGAAAAAACAAGTATCAAGCCATTATTTTATTGACCTAGGGCGAACCGCTTATGCTCAATTAATGGAAAGCTTATCACTGATCATGCCATCGCTTAGTGCGCTTTATTGTAAGTTGAGCTCTGAGTTTAAGTCCATATCCAGTGTGATGGTAAATATGCGCCCAGAACAGGCCTCATTCGGAAAAGATTTAAGTTTTGAATTATATGATGGCTTGAATTTTGAGAAATACCACTAGAGTTTATTTGCCTGAAAAATAAACGGTAAATCTTAGGCTTGTGTAAATGCATTCATAAGAGGATAATAGCCAACAGTATTGATTTTAGGATTCACATAAGTAATGGGGTCAACGCAAACCAAAAGCACATCAAAGAGTTATCCATTATTGGATAAAATATGTTATCCAGATGATTTGAAAAAACTTCCAAAAGATAAATTGCCTGAGTTAGCAAAGGAAATTAGAGCGTTTTTGGTGAATTCTCTGGATGTCTCTGGTGGTCATTTTGCGAGTAGTTTAGGTGCTTTAGAGTTATCAATTTCCTTGCATTACGTTTATGATACGCCTAGTGATAATATCGTTTGGGATGTGGGGCATCAGGCCTATATCCATAAAATTTTAACGGGTAGAAAAGATCAACTTAATACAATCAAAAAACCAGGATGCATTTCTGGCTTTCCTCGACGTTCAGAAAGTGAGTATGATACATTTGGTGTAGGACACTCTAGCACATCGATTAGTGCGGCTTTAGGGATGAGTGAAGCCATTAAGTTAAAGAAAGAAGACCGTCGTACTGTTGCGGTCATCGGTGATGGCGCGATGACAGGTGGAATGGCATTTGAAGCCTTAAACCATGCTGGTGGTATGCATTCAGATATGTTGGTGGTGCTGAATGATAATGATATGTCAATTTCTGAAAATGTGGGTGCACTGAGTAATTATTTTGCCAAAATGCTATCGGGATCTGTTTATACGAGCTTGCGTGAAGGGAGTAAGAAATTTTTAAAGAAATTGCCAGCAGCATGGGAGCTTGCTAAAAAGTTTGAAGCACAAGCAAAAGGCATGATTATGCCTGGGAATCTTTTTGAAGCCTTGGGGTTTTACTATGTGGGTCCTGTTGATGGGCATGATATTGAGGTGCTCGTTGAAGCAATGGAAAACCTTAAAACGCATAAAGGCCCTCGTTTATTGCATATTGTGACGAAAAAAGGCAAAGGGTATGCGCTTGCTGAAAGTGATCCAATTAAGTTTCATCATGTGGGCCCAAAATTCCATACCGCAGAGATAAAGATAGCATCAGATAAGCCCAAACCCACTTTTTCAAATATCTTTGGTCGTTGGATGTGTGATCGAGCAAAAAAAGATGCAAAATTAGTTGGGATTACGCCAGCGATGAGAGAAGGTTCTGATCTTGTTCAATTTTCAAAAGAGTTCCCAGAGCGTTATTTTGATGCGGCGATTGCTGAGCAACATGCCGTGACTTTAGCCGCAGGCATGGCGTGTGAGGGCTATAAACCTGTGGTTGCAATATACTCCACTTTTTTGCAACGTGCTTATGATCAAGTAATTCATGATGTGAGCATCCAAAATTTGGATGTTCTGTATGCCATTGATCGAGCAGGTCTTGTGGGCGCAGATGGGCCCACCCATGCGGGAAGCTTTGACTTAAGTTTTATGAGATGCCTGCCTAACACGCTTGTCATGACGCCGAGTGACGAAAATGAGTGCTATCATATGTTTGAGCTGGGATATGCTCATCAAGGCCCTGCAGCGGTTCGTTATCCACGTGGTGTGGGTGTGGGCGCAGAGGTGTCTTCCGAGTTGGACTTACAGCTTGGGAAAGGGCGAGTTGTGCGCCAAGGCGAAAGCGTTGCGATTCTTGCTTTTGGCACGGTTTTGAAATATGCCTTGGAAGCCGCGAAGGAAATAAATGCGACGGTGGTGGACATGCGTTTTGTGAAACCATTGGATGAAGCTTTAATTTCTGAGATAGCGAAATCACATCGATGTCTTATTACTATTGAAGAAAATGCGGTTAAAGGGGGTGCAGGTTCTGCGGTAAATGAGTTTCTAATTGAAAATGATTTACTTCAAAACTTGAAGGTGAGAAATATTGGTTTGCCAGACTATTATCAAGATCATGGGGTTCATGGTGATATGCTGGCAGATGTGGGGATTTCAAAAGAAGGGATTTTGAGTAAGCTGGATTCTTAATTAGAGCCAAGATCCAGTAATGCTTGTTTTACTTCCTCTGGAATAAATGGGCGACCTCCAGCTGCAGGAACGCATGTTGCAATAAAGTCAGCTTCGGCACAGACTTTGCCATCACAAATAATCTTCTGGTGGAAACCAAACTTAATGGCACTTATAGGTTTAAATTCACATGTAACTTCGATTTTCTCATCTTGTTTCAACGACCGTTTAAATTTTAATTCAAAGGACGCTAAGACATATAGGTTTCCATTTTTAGCAGCTTCTACAATGTCGATACCATAGACGTCTCGCATAAAGTCATGTCGAACTGTTTCCATATAAAATGGATAATACAAACCATCTAAGATTCCTTGAAAATCAATATGTTCTTCTTTTATGCTCATTGACTGTGAATACATTTCTTTCTCCCGATTATTTATAATGATGTGATTTTGAAATCTTTTATTTCGACTCCTCTTTCTTCTCCAAGTCTAAACTATAGTCACAGTCTTCCTGAGGGCATACTTTTTGTTCACCAAATTTCTTGGTGTTTTTATGCATTAAAATAGGCCAATCACATTTAGGGCATTGTTCTGCTAGAGGTCTATACCACAGTGGGTATTTACACTTTGGCCAGCCAGCACAGGCAAAGAAAGTTTTACCCTTACGTGATTTTTTCTCCATGATATTATGTGACTTACACTGAGGGCATTGCACACCCGTATCTATGGGTTTGACTAAAGGCTCCATATGCTTACAAGTGGGATAATTTGAGCAGCCAATAAATTTGCCATAACGCCCTTGTTTAATATGTAGATCAGATTCACAGGCAGGGCATTTGCAGTCTTGAACGACTTCAGGTTCTGCTTTTTCATCTTCCGCACCATCTGACTTAATCGCGCGGGTAAATTTACACTCAGGATAATTAGTGCAAGCAATGAATTTTCCTCGTCGCCCGAGTTTAATGTTGAGTGGGTTTTTACACTCAGGGCACTCCTCATCTAATTTTTCGCTGGTAACGTCACTTTTCTTGACACTTCCATCTACTTTTTCAACAAGTGTGTGGAAAGGTTTCCAAAAGTTTTCCATAACTTTAAGCCATTCTTTTTTGCCATTTGACACCGCATCAAGCTCATCTTCAAGCTTTGAGGTAAAAGTATATTCCACATATTTCGTAAAGAATTCAGTCAGGAATTTGCTCACAACACGTCCCACATCTGTTGGATGAAAACGTTTGGTAATTAACTCTACATATTCTCGGGCTTGAAGCGTTGAAATAATAGAGGCGTAGGTGGAAGGGCGGCCAATGCCAAGCTCTTCCAGTGATTTCACTAAAGATGCCTCAGAATAGCGTGGTGGTGGCTCAGTAAAATGCTGTTTTGGTAAAATATCAGATACTTTGACTTTTTGTTTTTCTTCTAGTACCGGTAGCTGTTTGCTATTTTCATCATCGGAATCTTTTTTATCTTCATCCACCGTTTCTTGATAGAGGCTCAAAAATCCAGGGTTTTTAATCACAGAACCTGAGGCTTTAAAAAGATGCTTTTCATTTTCTGTAATAAGGTCAATAGAGACGGTATCCATTGTGGCATGTATCATTTGTGATGCCACAGCGCGCTTCCAAATAACGGTATAGAGCTTTAATTGGTCAGCAGTTAAATGTGATTTAATATCAATCGGTTTCCGTAAAACGGAAGAAGGGCGAATAGCCTCATGCGCTTCCTGAGCGTTCTTTGATTTCGTTTTATAAATGCGAGGAGATTTTGGCACGTTATTTGCACCGTACTCCTTGGTAATAAAACTGCGAATTTCAGTAATGGCGTCTTGAGAAAGATTCACGGAATCTGTTCGCATATAAGTAATCAAGCCTACTGCTTCACTGCCCAAATTAATCCCTTCATATAATTGCTGTGCGACCATCATGGTTTTTTTCGCTGTAAACCCATCTTTACGGGCAGCTTCTTGTTGGAGTGTTGAGGTAATGAAAGGGGCAGCTGGGTTTCGTCTTTTTTGTTTCTTGTCTATTTTTGAAACGATCAGCTCACCATCGGCATCCTTGATGATGACATTAACGGCATTTTGTGCATCTGCTTCATTATTAAGATCAAACTGATTTAGCTTTTCACCATTGTAGGTATGAAGTTTTGCAGAGAAAGTTCTTCTTTTCTCTTTCAGATCTGCGTGAATGCTCCAGTATTCTTTTACCTTAAAGGCTTCAATTTCTTCTTCCCTTTCAACGATGAGGCGTAGAGCAGGTGATTGTACGCGTCCTGCAGATAAGCCGTAACGGATTTTTTTCCACAGTACGGGAGATAAGTTAAATCCGACCAAGTAGTCCAGTGCAAGGCGAGCTTGCTGTGCATTGACGAGATCCATGGAAATTTCACGAGGGTTTTCGACGGCATAGGTCACGGCTGATTTGGTGATTTCATTAAATGCAATACGTTTAACTGCTTTATCTTTAAGGATGCGAGAGCGCTTTAATATTTCTAGCACATTCCATGAAATAGCTTCTCCCTCTCTATCTGGATCGGCAGCAAGATAGATGGTGTCTGCTTTTTTTGCAGCAGCTTTAATGGCATCAATATGTTTCTTATTGCGTTCAATATTTTTGTACTTCATCGCAAAATTTTTGTCGGGGTCAACAGAACCATCTTTGGAAACAAGATCTCGTACATGTCCGTAAGAAGCAAGTACTTCAAAATCTTTGCCAAGATATTTTTTAATTGTCTTTGATTTGGCGGGCGATTCCACAATGACCAAATTTTTGCTCATACTGTAACTCGTTATAAAAATATGACTACTAGTGCTGGGTTTTAGCCTATTTTTATGATTCTGGCAATGAATTTACGCTAACTTTTTGAATTTAAATCATATGACGGGTGAAAAAGATGGGATGGACTTTGAACTATCGCTGAATTTACCTTAGTATTGTTACGAATTATTATCTTAGGGGATTTTTTAAATGTCAAAAGCAGATATTGCCGTTGTTGGCTTGGCCGTTATGGGTCAAAACCTTATATTGAATATGAATGATCATGGGTTCAAAGTGGTGGCTTATAACCGTACTACTTCAAAGGTGGATGATTTCTTACAGGGTGGAGCAAAAGATACGAATATTGTTGGTGCTTATTCTGTTGAAGAGATGGTTTCAAAATTAAGCAAGCCTCGTAAAGTAATGTTAATGGTGAAAGCGGGTGAAGTGGTGGATCATTTTATTGCGCAAATCGTACCGCATTTGGAGCAAGGTGATATTATTATTGATGGTGGGAACTCTAATTTCCCCGATACACAACGCCGAGTAGATGCGTTAAATAAACAGGGTATTCTTTATATTGGCACAGGGGTTTCAGGGGGAGAAGAGGGTGCGCGTTTTGGACCTTCTATCATGCCTGGCGGAATGCCTGAGGCTTGGCAATATGTGAAGCCAATATTTCAAGCGATCTCAGCGAAAACACCTTTAGGTGAGCCTTGTTGTGAATGGGTTGGCGATGGCGGCGCAGGGCATTTTGTGAAGATGGTGCATAATGGTATAGAATACGGTGATATGCAGCTGATCTGTGAAGCGTATCAAATGATGAGTGATCTACTTGGGATGGATAATCAAGCTCAAGCGGACATATTTAATGCTTGGAATAAAACTGAGCTTGAAAGTTATTTAATCGAAATTACGGCAAATATCTTGGGATTCAAAGATGAAGAAGGGTTTGTGGTGGATCGTATTTTAGATACAGCAGGACAGAAAGGAACGGGAAAGTGGACAGGTATTACCGCGCTTGATTTAGGGATCCCTTTGACCTTAATTGCAGAAAGTGTGTTTGCAAGATGTCTTTCCGCTCGAAAAGATGAACGCGTGAAAGCTGCTGAGTTGTATGGTATCCAAAATCAAAATCAAAATCAAAATCCAAATCCAAATCCAAAAGGTCTTGATAAGACAGCTCTATTATCGGATATTCAGCAAGCTTTATTGTTTGCGAAAGTGATTTCTTATGCGCAAGGTTATATGTTGATGCAGGAAGCCGCAAAAGAATACAGCTGGACGTTGAATTATGGTGATATTGCCTTAATGTGGCGCGAAGGGTGTATTATTCGCAGTGTGTTTTTGGATGATATTAAAAAGGCCTATGAAAATAACCCAAATCTTGAAAACTTGATTTTTGATCCATTTTTTAAAGATATTTTGACAAAGGCTTTGCCGAGTGTGCGCCGTGTTATGGCAACAGCAGTTTCTGCTGGTGTGCCAGTGCCTGCGCTTTCTTCAGCCCTGGCTTTCTTCGATGGAATGCTAACGGCTCGATTGCCTGCGAATCTTCTTCAGGCGCAACGAGACTATTTTGGCGCACATACTTATGAGCGTTTAGATAAATCGAGGGGGCAATTTTTCCATACGGATTGGATTGGTTCTAACAGTGGTGTTTCTTCTTCCACTTATGATGCTTAAATTTCTTCTAAAATTCCCATAATATCTTTCGCCCTAAACTTGGCATAATACTTTATCCTTGACTATGCTTTATAATGTAAGTGTAACCAAATGTAGTAATTGTAATAAATGGGCAAGAAAAAACTGATTGAAATTAGCGCCGCACCCAAAAAAGTACTTGGGATGGAGATCACTGATGATTACATGAAGCTGGTATTATTACGAGCGGATGGCGATGCCTATGTGCTTGAAAAATCCGTAAGAGGGGCAGTTCCAGAGGGCGCGATTGAGGGCATTAAAATAAATGATGTGGTCGCTTTAAGTGAGCTACTAAAAAAATTAATCACCTTACACAAAATAAAAACGAAGAAAGTAGCCGTAGCGGTGTTGCCTGCAAATGTGATGACGAAAGTTATTCCTCTAGATGATAACTTAGATGAAGATTCTGTAGAACAGCAACTTTCAATTGATGCCGATAAGCATATTCCATACAGTATGGATGAAGTTAGAATGGACTTTCAAATTTTGGGTCCTACTGAAAATAAAAAGAATAAGCAGGATGTCTTGCTGGTGGCAACGCATCGAGAACCTGTTGATAACTATATGGATATTATCTCTGGTGCGGGATTAACGCCTGAAATTGTGGACGTTTACCAATTTGCATTACTTCGAGCTTGTGAGCTACTACTTTTGCATCCTGATTTTGAATATTCAGATCAAGTGTGTGTTGCCTTTATAGAAGTTTCCTTGAGTATGACGCGAGTGGTGATTTTAAATAAGGGTGAGGTCGCTTACACGGAAGAACAAACTTTTCCTGAAAAAATTAGTGAAATGCGTGATATTGAAGATAGCATGTCGTGGTATAAGCGAAACTTTCAAATATTTTCAGCCAACAATGACGGTCAAGATATTGAAGCAGTGCTGGTCTATGGCGATAGAGCTGGCATGGATGACTTGAATGAAGAATTAGCGCTTTACCTGAATAAAACCGTGATGACGGTGGACCCCTTTAATGGAATGAAGGTTAAAAAAGGTGAGCAAGTGGATGAGCCATTTCGGTATATGATTGCAACAGGTTTAGCCTTACGTGACGAGTTAAGATGATTATTAGCATCAATCTGATTCCTTGGCGTGAGTCAGATCGAATACGACGAAAAAAGCACTTTATCATGGCACTGATAGCAGGATTGGTTTTTTCGGGTATTGCCGTCTTGGGTATGCAATACGTTTTTAATGGTTGGTTGGATGCGCAAAAGGCTCGTAATAATTATCTTCAAAAAGAAATTTCACTACTCGCTAAAAAAGTTGAGGACATCAATAAATTAAAGAAAGAACAAAAATCAATTTGGGACAGAGTAAGGGTTATTGAGAAGCTACAGCAGAAACGCCCATTAGTGGTTCATATTTTTACGGAGCTTGCGAGAATTATCCCAGAAGGTATTTATATTACCGATTTGCAGGAGCATGGAGATATTATCAACATTGTTGGGAAAAGTGATTCCAATAATGAGTTGTCAAGATTTATGCGGGTGATCAATCAAGCAAATTGGCTCCAAAAAGCAACACTTGTTGAGATTAAAACGCAAGATTCCCAGTTGCAACGCTTTAGTGACTTTAAGCTTGAAATTGATGTGAAGGAATCTGAAGAAGATGATCAAATTCAGATAAAGAAGATGAGGTGACATGGCACTGAAACTCAATGAAATAAATTTATCGAATGTCGCTGACTGGCCAGTTTGGATTAAGTCATTGAGTGCTTTGATTATATTTTCAGCCTGTACTTTTGCGGGATATTGGTTTTATGCAAAGAATACTTTAGATAATCTTTCTACCATACAGAAAAAAGAGAGCCAGCTTAAAACATCCGTCGCATTAAAGATGAAGCAAGCAGTGAGTTTGCCCCAATATCAAGCGCAAATTGAAGAGCTTAAAGGGATCTACGAATCCATGATTCAACAGCTTCCAAATAGTAAAGAAGTCCCTCAGTTGGTGGATGATATTACCAGTGTGGGTGTGCGAGCAGGATTAACCTTTCGGCTTATTCGTCCTATGCCTGAAAAAGTGGAAAGTTTTTATGCGACGCTACCCATCGAGATCTCAGTATCGGGAACCTATGATGAGCTCGGTCAGTTTATCAGTGGTATTTCGGCACTCCCTCGGATTGTCATGATTCATGATTTTTCCATTCGCCCATCAGGGAAAGAGGGCGCAAAGCAAGAAGATGGTTTAAATATGACGATTAAGGCAAATACATATCGATACCTCAACGAAGACGAACAACGAAAACCTTCAGAGAAAGGGGTCAGAGGAAAAGGTGTTAATCGTGGCTAGATGGATTAAGGTTCTCTCATTGATGGTTATTTTGTTTGGGTTGTCGGCCTGCTCGAATAAAGGAACAAGTGATCTTCAGCAGTATGTGCAAGAACTTAAGAAAAATACAAAAGCGCAAAAGATCAAACCCTTGCCTGAAATTAAGCGCTATCAACCTTATTTATTTATAAATCCGAGTGAACGTGATCCATTTCAAAAACCAATGGCAACAAATTCTCAGTTAGCAGCGCAAAGCAACCTAAAAAGACTGCCAGATGAGAATAGAGTAAAAGGGCCACTGGAAGAATATGCCATTGGGCAGATGAAATTCGTGGGGATTATCCAGCAGGGCACACAAAATTGGGCATTGATTAAAAATGGTGACGACCGCAATATTTACAGTGTGAAGACGGGTGATTTTGTCGGTAAAGATAATGGGAAAATAGATGCGATCACTGCGGATACGGTTTTTATTACCGAAATTATAAAAGGACCATCTGGTTTATGGGAAGAGAAAAAAGTGGAAATGATTCTCGACAAAGAGGAACAATAAAATGGTGACGCACAGAGTTTTAAAATATGGTGTCCCGCTACTGTTAGCGATGATGTCTAATAGTATCAATGCGAATGCCTTGATTGGTGTTACGTCAGTGGAAAGTAATGGTAAGACGGTAGGGCTAGATTTTAGCTTTGATGAACAGGCAACCATACCAAAATATTTCGTGACCAATGAAGGTAAGCAGGTGGTGTTTGATTTCCCGGTAACGGTTAAAATGAAAGTGCCAGAAGGCGCTTTAGATAAACTTAAAAGTAACTTGATTGAAAGTGTTTCGATGATGAAAGGTAAGCAAAAAAGCCGGATGATTATTGATTTATCTCAACAGGAAACTATCAGACTTTTAAGGCAAGATGAACATACGGTGCAATTTGCTTTAAATAATGCTTATGATAGTGCGATGGATACAAATGGCATGACCCAAAAGCAAATGGATAATGTGATAGAAGAGATTACTTTTGTAAAAGGGATAGATCGTTCGGGTGTTTTGACCATACAGTTACCTAAAAACCATGGACTGGTTACCACTAAAAAAGATGGCGATGACGTTATTATTAAAATTCAAAAGGCAAGTATTGCTGAAAAGTGGACGCATAGAATGAATGTTACTTCTTTTGAAACTCCTTTGAGTTCAATTACCGGTGTCAATGGGTTTGCCTATGCCGAGTTTAGGCTAAGAAGTAACTCACTGATGAGTTATGAAGAAGTCAAAGATGGTAATACGTTAAAAGTCACGGTGCGGAAGCAAAGCCTTAATGGAAATGTTTTTGAAAATAATAAAAAGATATCGTTGAATTTACAGGATATTACCGTACGAGCGGCACTGCAAATTATTGCGAATTTTGCAGGGATTAATATGGTGGTCAATGATTCTGTGGGTGGATCTATTACCTTAGGTCTAAAAGATGTGCCGTGGCAGCAAGCATTAGAAATTATATTGGTATCTGAGAGTCTAGGAAAACGTCAGATTGGCACAATTCTTTACATCGCACCAGGTTCTGAAATTGTGGCGCATGAAAAGGCAGAGTTATCCGCACGTCAAGCATCAGAAGAATTGGCGCCATTGTATACACGTTTTTATCCGTTAAATTATTCCACAGCGGGAGAGGCCATGGGGTTACTGCAGTCAGCATCAGGCGGAGGCTTTCCTATTTTAACGCCAAGAGGCTCTATCCAAGCAGACCAAAGAACCAATACTTTGGTGATACGAGACACTGAAGAGGGGATTGGCAGAGCGATTGAAATCTTAAAAGAATTGGATGTCCCAGTAGAACAAGTGTTAATCGAAGCAAGAATTGTGGAGATTAATAAAGAGTTTCTCGATGAGTTTGGAGTTAAATGGGTATTAAAAGACCTTAATATTAGCTCAGGGCAAGATTTTGTTGGCAAGGCTTATGGGAGTGCGCATCCTGGAGCATTCATTTCTTCAGTAGGCGCGGCAGGAACAAGCACTCTTGGTATTGCTATTTCACGTTTATTTGGGAATATCGATTTAAGCTTAGAAATACGAGCCTTAGAGTTCGAGGGGGATGCAAAGCTTATTTCTAGTCCACACCTGACGGTTTCAGATAATCAAGAGGCGTTTATTAAGCAAGGTAAAGAAGTTCCCTACTTAGAAGCAAGCGCCAGCGGGGCAGCGAGTGTTACCTTTAAAGAAGCGGTGCTTGAGTTGAAAGTCACCCCTCAAATTGCACCAAATAATACTATTATCTTAGATATACAGGTGAAAAAAGATCAAGTCTCATCAACCGGCGCTGGCGGTGTGCAATCGATTGATACCCGTGAAATTCAAACTAGACTAATGACGTTTGATGGTGAAACAATTGTGCTGGGTGGGATATATGAGAAAGATTTAACCAAAGAACAAACCAAAGTGCCACTTTTGGGAGATATTCCATTTTTAGGCTGGTTGTTTAAAAGTGTTAAAAATAAGATTGTTAATCGAGAATTGCTTATCTTTATCACCCCAACGATCATCAAAACCACAATTAAGCGACATGAAAGTTAATTTGGGTTGCGATTGAGTATAATATTGTGTATTTTATCAGAACCTTAGGAATAGGGTTGGAAACTGAGCCGGTAAGGGCAACTTAAATTAACTAAATTAAAAGAAGAAAGATTTATTAATATGGTAAGATCTCAAAGTGTGTTTTTGATAGGTCCTGTTGGTGCAGGAAAAAGTACAATTGGACGTCAGCTTGCAACGGAGCTAAAACTTGATTTTTACGACTCTGACCGCGTAATAGAATCAAAGTGTGGCGTCACAATAGATTGGATATTTGATATTGAAGGTGAAGAGGGTTTTCGTCAAAGAGAAAAGCAAGCCATTGAAGCTTTAGTCGGCGAGCAGAGTATCGTACTTGCTACGGGCGGCGGCGCGATTATTCTACCAGAAAATCGCACATTGCTTTCTTCACGAGGGAAAGTGGTTTATTTACAAGCTTCAGTTGAACAGCAACTAGAACGCACAGCTAAAGATAAGAAACGCCCATTACTTCAAGTAAAAGATAAAAAAGCTCAGCTAGAAAAAATGATGCTTGAAAGAGAGCCATTATATCGCGAGATTGCTGATCTTACGATTGAAACGAGTGACACGACGGTTCGTAATGTTGTGCAACGTATTGTGAAATTATTGATGGAAGATCAATAATGCCCAAAACTGTGGTCCTTGACCTAGGTCATACACAGTATCCTATTCTTATTTCCGATCAAATTATAGCGGATGACATTCAGCCTTTAATTCGTCATAAACGTGTGATGATCGTCACCAATGACGTGATTGCACCTTTATATTTATCTCATTGGCAGGAGAAGCTATTGAGGGCGGGACTCACTTGTTCCACTTGCATCTTGCCAGATGGTGAGCGACATAAAAATAGCGAAACGCTTTCAAAAATATATTCACAACTATTGGAAGAAAGTTTTTCTCGAAATAGTACGATCATTGCATTGGGTGGTGGTGTGATTGGTGACATGTCTGGCTTTGTGGCGGCGACTTATCAGCGTGGGATTGATCTTGTTCAAGTGCCGACTTCATTGCTCGCTTGTGTGGACTCTTCTGTTGGCGGAAAAACGGGTATCAATCATCCCTTGGGTAAAAATATGATCGGGGCTTTTTATCAGCCTCAAGCCGTTCTAATTGAGATGAAAATGCTTAGCACATTGCCTGATAATGAATACAAAGCAGGTTTGGCAGAAGTCATCAAATACGGCTGTATTATTGACCGTGATTTCTTTTGCTGGCTAGAGGCGAATATAGAAAAGCTGATGCAGAGAGATTCAGATGTATTAAGCTATGCCATTCAGCGTAGTTGTGAGCTGAAAGCGCAAGTAGTTGCTGAGGATGAAAAAGAAACCTTAGGAGTTCGCGCATTATTAAATCTCGGACATACTTTTGGTCATGCGATCGAAGCCGTTCAAAAGTATCAAGGCTTAAAACACGGTGAAGCTGTTGCCGTTGGAATCTTGATTGCAAGCGATCTTTCGAAGGCATTAGGGATGGTTTCAGCGGAAGATGTTGGGCGTATAAAGTATTTGATTGAAAAAGTAGGTTTGCCCATGGAAATCCCAAAGGATGTGGCGAGAGCACCTTTTTGGCAAGCTATGCGTCGAGATAAAAAGAATGATCAAGGGCAGGTGAAATTTATTTTGCTTAAAGGACTGGGTAATGCCACTTTGAAAACGGATGTCTCAGTTGAAGACGTTGAAACTATCGTAGATATTTATTTCAAGTAAGCTATTTAATTATTTTCCTATGGATATTTAGGGGTGAAATTCCCTATGAAAAATTAAGGTTTTTTATCAGTTGATCTTGCGTTAAAGTTGACCCTGAATTTTTTCAGGGAGAGATTTCAACAATGGTAAGACTAATTCTATGTTTGATGGCAGTCGTGACAAGTGTTTTTGCTTTTACAATTTTATACGTCAATCAAAACTTTGATCCGCATAGTCCTTCAATGTCGGTATTCTATAATATTGAGCCGCGGACAGATGTTAAAAACCCTGTATCACAAGAATTTTGTTTTGCCTATATGCCGAATATTGTTTCGATGGCATTATTGGTGGAGGGAGGCTATACCCGTGCTGAAAATGGTATATATAAAGTTTGATAAATACAACCTTGCTTGTAATAGCGATTTCAATGCCATTTTTGTAAAGGAAAGTATTTGGACTGAGAATGCCGATGGTAAACAAGATTGGAGCTCAACAATGTGGCTACATGATCAAAAAAATCCTGATACAGATAAGACAGAGCTTATTTGGGTAACCGACAAGTGTCAGGGGAAGTCTGCGGTGGTTTGGAAGCTGAGTTAAGGTGTTTTATTTGAATATTTTGCTTAAGATAAAGCCGATGAATAGCATAAAGAGGAGTGACCCAATTCCAAATAGCCCTAGATATAGACTAGGGTAACCACCGTAGGTTTTTTCAAGATCAAACATAACCTGTCTAACAAGAAGCACCAACAAGACGGTAGGAATAATAAATCGGATGAGAATATTGAATATGGGGCTGAGGGTCAGACCACTTTGTTTTTTAAGCTGATAGCGTAATCTTTCCGCATCATATATCCAACCGATGATAATGCACTCTAAAATGCTTACGACCAGTATGCCATAACCACTGACAAAATGATCCACAATATCGAGGATATATAACCCATTGTCTGCGCTGTATAGCAAGCTTAAGCCAAAAACAGCTAGCACAAGAATTGATAAGATAGCCGAACGTTTTAGCTTAGCAGTACTGTCCATGATAGCTGCAAGTACGGCCTCAAAAAGTGAAACAATCGAGGTAAAGGCAAGTAAGAAAAGTGCGACATAAAATATGACTGAAAAAGTCGTACTACCGTAAGGTAAAAAGGATAATGCTTTTGGAATCACCACAAAAGCTAATCCAATACCGCCCGTTACCACCTCATCAATGGGTAGGTGTTGAACGAATGACATATGTCCAAGCACTGAAAAGACGATCAGTCCACCGAGCATTGCCGCTAAAGTATCGCCAAAAATAATGATGGTTGCCATTTTCTTGATATTGACTTTTTTATCTAGGATTGCACCGTAAGCGAACATGACTCCAAAGGCAAGGGATAGGGAAAATAGCACTTGGCTTGCCGCATCAAACCATAAATCAAGAGAATATAAATAGTCCCATTGAGGAATGAGTAGTTTTTTAAGCCCGATCTCTGCCCCAGATAATTGTAGTGAGTTTGCAAGTAGGATAAACAGTAGGATAAAAGGAATGGGTGTAATCCATTTGGCAACGACCGCAATGCCAGAGCTGCCTCGATGGATGGCAAGATAAAGCAGCAAGAGGGTGGCAAGCACGCCTAAGACTATTGGGGTATTTAGGTGGCCTACTTGAGAGACACTTTTAGAGATATGCAGAAAAGTTTGATAAAAATAATTTTCGCTACCTCCCTGCCAAGGTTGATTAATAGAATTGATCGCGAAATTAACCGTCCAAGAGGTAATGACAACATAATAAGTTAATATGCTAAATGAAATCATAGCAGCAAGCCATCCGATTAATTTAAAACGGCTAGACTTTCCTGCAATGGCGAGAGATTGTGGCGCGGCTTTGCGGGTGATTTGACCCATGCCGATTTCAGCGATTAAAAAAGGCAGACCAATACCGACCAAGCAAATAAAGTATGCGAGGAAAAAAGCAGCACCGCCATGTTCATAGGCTAGATAGGGGAATCGCCATAAGTTGCCGAGTCCTGCGGCTGAACCGATAGCGGCTAATACGAATGTCCAAGGTGATTTGAAATTATCACGGGTTGTTGAGCTCAAAATTACTCCAATTTATCATGTGAGCGAACAGTGATATAAATGTTATCACATACGCCATATGAATGAATCGGCTAATCATTCATAAAATCAATTTTTTGATCTTGTCGCTCTTCGGGTGTTGGTGCTTGGTAGGTAGATTGCGCTTGAGAGTGATTTTTATTGTCGGTGACGGCGACAGCGCCGTAAGGCGTAAGCTCAATATGTGAATGGATGCCATTTTTTTGCATGATCATCATAGAAGAGGTAGCAACCATAGAGTTGACGGTTCCGGCAATGATTGCATTACTTAAACCATTGTCAGCAAAACTCGGTGAGATGATGAAGGAGGTGCTAAGTATCACAGCGTATATTTTTGCTTTCATTCGCACAACATCCTTTTATTCGTAGGTTTTGAGTAAGTATACCGTATTAAGGCGAGATAGTTAAATAGCCATTGGTGGGTAATAAAGGCTTCCAAGGATTGCAGGCATTCTTGCGCCAGTAACAGACGGCAAATTTCCAGGTTTTTTAAGCGTGTATTGGTACGCGAGCCAAGCAAAGCAACTTGCTTCGACCAGTTGAGAGTCAATACCTAAATCAGTGGTCGAAGTGATTTTTATATGGGGTAGTAAATGCTGGATACGCTCTAATAAAAAGACATTTTCAGCACCCCCCCCACAAACATAAATACTATCAACAAGGTGTTTTTTGATGTCATTTGCCACACTTATTGCAGTGAGTTCACATAATGTTGCTTGAATGTCGACAGGATTTAAAGTTGTCGGCAGTTTTTGAATTATTTGATTCAGCCAAGCAAGATGAAAATATTCTGTTCCCGTGCTTTTGGGCGGACTTAGGGCAAAGTAAGGGTCATCTAGCAACATTGTTAGTAAAGGTTGGTAGATTGTTCCTGAGCGTGTCCACTGTCCATTTTTGTCATATTTCTTCCCAAGGTGTTTGTGAACCCAAACATCCATTAATGTATTTGCGGGGCCGGTATCATAACCGATAATGTTTCTACCACTTTTTGAGAGGACAGAGATATTGGCTATTCCGCCTAAATTAAGAATAATACGATTTTCAGATGTGGAGGAAAATAATGCCTGATGAAATGCCGGCGCCAGAGGCGCACCTTGACCACCCACGGCTATATCCATACCTCGAAAGTCCGTAATGCAGGGAATGCCTGTTTTGGCGGCAATAATATTTCCATTTCCAATTTGCATCGAAAAAGGGTGCTTTTTTGCAGGAGAATGAAAAATAGTTTGCCCATGTGAGCCAATGGCCGTGATGTCTTTGGCGTTGAGGTTTGCCTTGGACAAGAGTTCATTCACAATCTGAGCATAATAAATACCAAGCTTGTAATCTAACTCACCTAATGTTTGTAGGGAAATCTGCCCTGAGTTTTGAGAAATCTTTCGAATATCTGATTTAATTGCATTTGGATAATCAATGTCGTGATGACAGATGATTTTGGGTTGTGGTTCACTGAAGTCAATGGCGATGGCATCAATAGCATCGAGGCTGGTGCCGGACATTAGACCGATATATAAGCGACTCATGGTGCGTACACACCGATTTCTTTGCCAAGCATATGATGCTTATAGGCTCTTACTGCGATAAAAATCAGAGAAAAGGTAACATATAGAGATATGCCAACAATTGAGGCTTGAAAATATAAGGGGCTTGTTGTAAATGTTATCTCTGGTGTGGCTCGGGTCACCATATTGAGCAAATAGCCCAAACCTAAAGAGAAGATGATCATAAAAAAATAGAGGATGGCATATAACTTATAAGCACGAATTAGTGTGGCTTTCCAATATAGGACATCTTCTTCTTTAGCATTCGGGTAATGTTCGGGTATCATGCGCAAGGCTCTTACCCAGAACCCAAGTAGCACAAAGGCATATATTAGAAGCAGCAGCATATTAAGACCTTCTTACCATTGGTTGCTGGCATTGTTGTAAATGGTTTCACTGGAAGCTGTTTGAGGTAAGCCCTTGATAAGTTTTTTCACACCCGATTTTGTTTGATAAATAAAAACGGGGGTTGCCATGATTTTAGCCTTCTGCATAAAATTCATGTTTTTAGCGAGCTGTTGTTTTGCCTCTTCTGACGGGTTTAAAAGTGGGGTGATGGCACCTTGTTCTGTAGCGGTATTGAATTTATTTTCGTTCGTTGCCATCGACTGCAGAGGTTTTTTACTGGTTAATATTGCCATGGCCTTGGCGGGGCTAGAGGGCTTGATTATTCCAACCACCACCCATCTAACGGCAAGATCATTATTTTTAATGGCATCTTGCAGAAGAATATAAGCAGTATGGCAAGCGCTGCAGTTTGGATCGACGACGATATATATTTTATGCTTAGCATCATCTGATCCTTGCTGTATGTAGTCGGTATGTCGAACACTGTCATAAGCAAGCTCTGTGGCTTTTGGTTCTATATATTTTTCAAAATCTTTTTGCGTGAGATTACCGTCGGCATCTAAAATTTGCCCATTAATAATGTATTTCCCATCTTTTGTAGTGTAAATAATACCTTCTTGCCCATTGTCCGCCGTAACCACAAAACCATATAGTCCTGCAGGAGAATCAAAGGTTTGATTGATGGTAATTTGTTTGTTGGTGATTTTCTGAATTAAGGCCTTTGCCGCATCTGAGTTATGGCTTGTGGCGCTGCTTTCGTTAGAGCTGGAGCAACCAACAATCAAAGCGCCAGTGGCAGAAAAAACTGTAATTAAAAGTAGGTGTTTAAGTTTTATTCCCATGGTTGTTTCCTAAAATCATTGCTGTTAAAAAGGGTAATCAATCACACTCTACAATGCTAGGTTGTTATTGCATTATGTACGGCAGTTTTGAGGGCGGTCAATGTTTCTGCATCGGTGATTCGAATATGTTCCATATTGTTGACATAAAAATAATCTTCGGCTTTATCTGCCAAGGTGTTAATTTTGGCATGTCGTACGTATAGGTTAAACAGCCCGATAACATATGCAACGCGTGCCAATAACCCATGTTTATCCATGCTATGCACGGAGAGTATGGTGTAATTCTTACCCTCAGGATTTTCAGTATTGACGATCGTTTGATAGTCGTATTCTTTTGAACGGCGAATACTTGAAGCCTTTGGTGCAAGAGCGTCAATGGGCTTGAATTTTTGAAGGTGTTGTGTGAGAATTTGAGCAATACCTTGAATTTGTTGCTTATCTTTAATTGAAGCACCGTCATGTGTGACGATGTATTGGCTTAGGGAATATTGCTTAGTGGAAGAAGGGCTATTAATGGTATAAATTCTAGCTTCCATCACTTGCAAATTTACTTGATCTAACGCGGCAGTAACATTTGTAAATAAATAGCGAAACATGGGGGAATATATCGTGACTTCACATTGTTTAATGCGGAAGTTGAATCTTGCAAAGAAAAGTGTGTCTTCAGGGTAGGGATTTGGCAGGATATGTTCAATATGCCAATTGATCGTCGTTCGTGACTGAGACAAAAAATATTTTTCAGGCCAATGCTTCCAAAGCTCAGTAAGTGTTTCTTTCTGGGTGTCAGAATATTTCCCTCTTTGTAAAATTAACTCCTTGGTTTGTTTTGTTTCCATTTTATTTTGATCCTTAATGGGGTGTGAGGATGGATTTTCAAGTGTGCTTCTGGCAATGAGATAAAGAGAATGAGTTAAAGAAATGCTCCAGTCATTCCAAAGTTTTGGATTCGTTGCTTGAGCGTCTGCAGCCGTAAGTAGTGTGAGGTAGTTTAATTTGCGGATACTATTGACCTCTATACAAAAATCACGAATGACTTCATTATCGTAAATATCTTTGGTTTTTGTCGTTTTTGAAAAAAATAAATGTTGTTCCACCAACCACCGAACCAATTCGCTATCTTCTGGTTTAAGGTTATGATTGTTGCAAAATTCCCATGCGATTGCCGCCCCAAATTTAGCATGATTCTGTCCACTCCCTTTCCCAATGTCGTGAAAAAATCCTGCTAAGTAAAGCAGATAAGGCTGATCTATTTCGCTGAATATTTGTCGATAGAGCGTTGCATCACTTATAAAATCTCCCAAGGCAATAGTGCGTAAATTTTTGATCACCATTAAGGTATGTTGGTCAACAGAGTGGATGTGGTACAGGTCAAATTGCATTAGTCCGTTAATGGTCGAAAAATGCGGGACGTATTTATCTAAAAAGCCTAGGGATAATAAGTTCTGGAGTTGTTTGACAATTAAGTGATCTTGTTGAAAAATTTCAATGAAAAGCTTTTTTATTTCAGTGTTTTCACGCAGTACTTCACAAGGATATTGTGCGATGGTTTCTCTTAATGTCCTTAGCGTATGTGAGCTGAGTGCCATGATTTCTGGGTGTTGGCATACACATAGGAATAATTTAAGGATATTGGCAGGGTTATCTTTAAAGTTTGTGGCAGTAATCTCTAGGAGAAGATGTTTTCTTGAAAAAAGGTCATTATATTTTTCTATATCAGGATTTTTATTATTTACAAATACATGCTCAGTGATGGCCGCTAAGACGATTTTATTGAGTAAAATAAGTCTCTGGGTGACTTGGTAATAGTCTTGCATAAAGACTTGAATAATACTGTTATGATCATCAGCATGATAGCCAAACAGAGTTGCCAATTCTTTTTGATAAGTAGAAAGAAGTCGGTCTTCAGCGCGGTTTGATAAGGCATGCAAACCATAGCGAATCATTCTAAGTGTGTTATGAATTTCTTGTATTTCATGGTGTTCCGCTTCAGTGACAATGCCAATGGCGATAAAGTCTTTTAGAGTAAATTTATTAAGAAAATACTCTAAGAGCCACATAAGAATATGAATGTATCGTAAGTTACCAGGGTTTTTTTTAATATTAGGCTCTAAGGTGACGGTGTACTTTTGGTCACGTAATTTTTGCTCACGGTATTTATCACTAAAAAATTGTTGGTGAGAAATGGGTGGAGATTGGAAGAGTCTCTTTGTGAATTTACGAAAAAGAGATTTGTCTCCTGAAATAAGACGAGATTCAATAATCGCGGTGAGTAGGTGGCTATCTGCAGTCGCATCAGTGAGTATTTCTTGGGTGGTGCGGACGCTATGCCCGATTTTGTAGCCTGCATTCCATATGGTTTGCATGAAGCTTTGAGTTCGCTCCTCTAACTTTTGGTCATGCTCTTTGAGCAAGATTAAAATATCTAAGTCTGAATAAGGATAAAGCTCCCCTCGCCCATATCCACCGATTGCCACCAGACACAGCCCTTTTTGATTTGGGAAAATGGTTCTTAAAGCACAGTCAATTTGAATTCTTTGTTTATGCATAATACGCAGTGTGTAATAGGGGTTATCAAGGTAGCGTTGAATTGCGATTTCTCGACTATCCGTAAATATTTTCTGCAAGCTCTGGTGAGTGTTAAGCGTTGGGTCTTGGAGTTGTTGGCGAATATATTTGGGGGTGATTAAAACATCCATGCGCTATACCACTGTAAAATTTGTGTGCCGAAAAATAAATACACGATGCCTGCGATAGATAAATAAGGACCAAATGGAATCATTTTTGATTCGTCATCTTTGGCATTTCGGTAGAAAATTAAGGCGCTGATAATGCCAATGATGCAACTAAGCATTAAAATAAGTACCAATGATTGCCAGCCAAACCATGCGCCCAAAGCGGCCAAAAGTTTAAAGTCACCATATCCCATACCTTCTTTGCCAGTGAGAAGTTTGAAGCCTTGAAAGAAAAGCCATAGTACACCATAGCCAAATATTACCCCTAACACGGCAGTGTGAAGGTCTACAAAATACCCAAAATAATTGGCAATTAATCCTAACCATAGCAGCGATAAAGTAAGATTGTCAGGAAGATATTTGGTTTTTAGGTCAATAGCACTTAAGACGATTAATAGCCAACAGAAAACAAGTGCAAAGCCAAATGTAGGCGTTAAGCCAAATGTAATGAAGGTGAAAAATGCAAATACCCCTGAGATAGCTTCAATTAGAGGATATTGCCAATGTATGTCTGTTTTGCAAAAGGCACACTTTCCTTTTAAGCAAAAGTAACTAATTAATGGAATGTTATGCCAAGGTTTTAATGGATGTTGGCAACTTGGGCAGTGGGATGCTGGCAATGAAACAGATATTTTTTTTGCGGGCGCGAGATTGACGTCATCAAAAACTTTAGCACAGGCTTCGCGCCATTCCGCCTTTAGCATGATGGGAAGTCGATAGATGACCACATTTAGAAAACTGCCCACACATAGCCCAATGATGACGATTAAGAAAAATAGGCTAATGGAAGTAAGGCTGTCAAAAAACGGCATGGGCATCAGAGTATTCGATGGTTTTCCTAAGCTTACGATCTTTTTCTGTATTTAACCAATGGGGGAGGCATTAATTTTATGGAATCGTTAGTTTATGTTTATTCCAGACAAAAAAAGTGTGACAATATTTCGAATAATGTTTAATAGAGCAAGGCTCATGCTTTTTTTATGTTGAATACTCGAAAAATTTTGCTAATTGTTGGCATTCTTGTTGTGGTCATTATTACAGCGATAGTGGTAGAGCAGCGTCATCAAATACATACTTCAGACTTCCCAAACTATGAACAAAAGATGCAATCGCAAGTTGTTGTTTTCCGAGAAATGATTCCTGTTGCGGGTGTTCAATATGGTGAATTTGAAATGGGCGTTTCATTCTTTAAGAGTGAAAACTATCCACAAACCTATAAAATCCTTGAGCCTTATGCGATGGCAGGAAGTCCTCAGGCGATTTTGATTGTAGGTTATTTGAATGAGTTTGGTTTAGGGCGTACTCAAAACATGAAAGCTGCGGCACTTTGGTATTATCAAGCAATACATCCAAATAGTTATAATGATGCGGCGATTGCAAGAGGCGTTAAGTACTTTTTTGGAATAGATGACACAAAAGTGAATTATACTGAGTCGGCGCAATGGTTTAGGATGGCTGCTGAATTAAGTGTAGATGCCTATTAAAGAAATGTGGATATGAGCAATAAATCATTAATTTGGGCGGATCTTTTGGCAGAAGAGAAAACAAAGGATTACTTCAAGAGAGTGATGCATTTTGTGGAAAGTGAGCGACAAAAGGGCAAACAAATTTTTCCAGAAAAACAGGATGTATTCAATGCTTTTAAATACACGCCTCTAAACGATTTAAAAGTCGTGATATTGGGACAAGACCCTTATCATGGCGTTAATCAAGCGCATGGCTTGGCTTTTTCTGTGCAGGCTGGAGTTCCCGTTCCTCCATCCTTAAAAAATATCTATAAGGAATTACACACAGATGTGGGATTGCCGCTACCTAAAAATGGTGATTTAACTTCTTGGGCAGCCCAAGGTGTTTTATTAATGAATACAACGCTTACCGTTGAAGCTCATCAGGCATATTCACATGCTGGAAAAGGGTGGGAAATTTTCACCGATGCTGTGATCAAGAAAATTAATGAAAGTCTAGATGGTGTGGTATTTTTATTGTGGGGTGGTCACGCACGTAAGAAGTCCAATATGATTGATGAGCGTAAGCATCTTGTTTTGGAGTCAGCACACCCTTCACCTTTGTCTGCATATCGAGGATTTTTGGGGTGTGGACATTTTTCTAAATGTAATGCTTATTTAGAAGAAAAAGGGCGCTCTGAGATCGATTGGGGAGTGGCTTAATTTCTCCGGTGAACAATATAACCCGCAATCTCCTGTAGCGTACTCGTATCACGAGGGATATTCTGTAACGCCTGAATCGCTTTCTCATAAGTTTCTTCTAAATATGCTTTCGCAGGCTCTAGTCCCAAGAGTGCAGGATAAGTGGATTTTTCAAGTTCAATATCCCGATTAGCCTGTTTCCCTAATATCTCAGTGGAAGTGGTAATATCCAAAATATCATCTTGAATCTGAAAAGCTAATCCGATTAATTCCGCAAAGGTTGCCAAGTGAGGCATCACCTCATCGCTGTATTGATCAGATAGAATAAACGGGATTATAATTGCCGCTTTAATTAACGCTCCTGTTTTATGCCGGTGTATATTTTCCAGCGCGTCAGTAGAAAGTGTCTGTCCTTCAGCCTGTAGATCTAACATTTGTCCAGCCGTCATTCCATTATAACCTGTAGCAATGGCGAGTGTTTTAATGGCTTGGATTAATTGCATGGGGTTTTTAAATTCATTTTGGGGAATATCTGCTAGCACTTCAAAGGCAAGCATTTGTAATGCATCCCCTGCAAGAATTGCGGTTGCTTCATCATAAGCTATATGGCAGGTAGGTTTTCCACGCCTTAATTTATCATCGTCCATTGCGGGTAAATCATCATGGATCAAAGAAAAGGCATGGATCATTTCTAAGGCAATCGCAATGTGGTCTTGCGCAAGCGGGGAGGTTTCAAATATCTCACCCGTAATATAAACCAAGGTTGCCCGCACTCGTTTTCCCCCATTGAGCAGGCTGTAATGCATAGCCGACGTTAGGCGGTCAGAAGTGATGACCTGTTGAGAAAGATAACTTTTTAAGAAAGATTCACATCGTTCTTTTTGGGCTGAAAATGGGTTCCCTGACATAATGACTTTATTCCTTGGTCTTGATAAATCTTTGAATAATGGCTTGTTGTTTTTGCAGTGCGCCTTGATTCGATTTAACAGTTTTGACTGCGTTTTCAGACATTTCTTGGTATGTTTTTGGATCTGAATATAAGGTAATTAGCTGTTGAGATAAATCTCTTTCATCATGAACAATGATTGTGGCATGATTCTCCACGAGCATTTTAGTCACCGCCTCAAAATTAAAAGTGTAAGGACCCGTTAATGTAGGCTTGCCAAGTGATGCGGGTTCTAAGAGATTGTGACCACCATGATTGATCAAACTCCCGCCGACTAATGCAATGTCAGAGGTATAATAATATGCCATCATTTCACCCATAGAGTCGCCGATTAGAGCTTGGGTATTAGCAGAAAGGCAAATGTCATCTTCAATGAATTCTGAGCGCTTTTGGGTTTTCAAGCCATAAGTCAACGCAAGCTCGTAGATTTGATTGAATCGCTCTGGATGCCTTGGGACAAGGATCAATAATGTTTCAGGGTATTCCTTTAATAATGCCAAGTGGGCTTTTAAAATAATACCATCTTCGCCTTCATGAGTGCTGGCGGCGATCCATATTTTTCTTTTTCCAAAGCCTGCTTTGAAGTGTTGCCCTAGCTTCTGTTGTGTCTCCGTGATAGCAATGTCATATTTTAAATTACCCGTGACAGATATTTTTTGTTTTGGCATTCCAAGTGCCGTAAAGCGGTCGTAGTCTGCTTGGGTTTGCGCTGAAATATAGGCAATATCATGGAGCATTGCTTTGATGATAAAAGATATTTTTTGATAGCCTTTTGCTGATCTTTCGGAGAGCCTTGCATTGGTTAAGATCACGGGGATTTTCATTGCTTTACAACTGTGTAGTAAAGAAGGCCAAAGCTCAGTTTCCATAATAATGAGCGCAATGGGTTTAATGCGATAAATTAATAGGTACATCAATAAGCTGAGGTCATAAGGCAGGTAGCAGTGATGCACATTGTCATAGGATTGGTAAAGTTTTTGTACCTCAACACTGCCTGTGGGGGTCATGGTGGTAATCACAAAAGGCATATTGGGATTTTCTTCAATCAGTTTTTTGACCAATGGGGCAATGGCGATACTTTCGCCCACTGAAACAGAGTGTATCCAAATAGATTGTGGTAATTTAAAGGGTGATAATCCAAACCGCTCAAGAATTCTTTTTTTGTAATCAGGGTTCTTTTTAGCACGTGAAAAAAGTTTTAAGACCACAAAGGGCAGTGCCAGAATAAAAAAGAGATTATAAATGAGCCGATAAATCATTAGGTGAATCAGATATGGTGTTGTTGGTCTAGCCAATCAAGGTAGCATTTAATACCTTCAGCCACATTTTTAAAGGTTACATCACAACCCGTTGTACGTAGCCTGGTTAAGTCCGCCTCTGTAAAACATTGGTAATGACCTTTAAGGTGTTCTGGGAACTCGATATATTCAACGGTTCCGCGCCCAAACCAGTCAATAATCGCATGAGCAATGTCATTGAAAGGCTGACTTCTCCCAGTTCCTAGGTTAAAGATACCAGATTGATCTGGGTGGTCTAAAAACCATAAATTGGTGGCAACAATATCACCGACATAGACAAAGTCACGGCGTTGTTCACCTGCTTCGTATCCACCATAAGGACCAAATAGCTTAATGAGACTGCCTTTTCTCATTTGTTGGAAATGGTGAAAGGGGACACTTGCCATGCTGCCTTTATGCTGTTCTCGTGGACCATAGACATTAAAGTATTTAAAACCAACAATTTGGCTTGTGGCATGCGGTAACATATTGCGGACGTATTCATCGAATTGAAATTTTGAATAGCCATAGACATTGACAGGCTTTTCATATTGACGCTCTTCGACAAAAGTATCGCTATTACCGTAAGTCGCGGCGCTAGAGGCATAGAGGAAAGGAATTTCATTTCCCATACAAAAATGTAAAAGGTGTTTTGAATATTCATAGTTATTCTTCATGACATACTCGCCATCCCACTCAGTAGTGGCAGAGCAAGCGCCTTCATGGAATATTGTATCTATATCATCAGGATTGATTTCACCCGTTAAGATGTCTTCAAGGAAATCATGCTTGTCTTGATAATCAAAAATATCGCAATCCACAAGGTTAAAGAATTTCGTACCATCTTTAAGATCATCCACGACTAAGATGTCTTTGCGACCGCGTGCATTAAGTTGTTTAACAATATTGCTACCAATAAATCCTGCGCCACCTGTAACTATGATCATTTCGCTTGCCCTTTATAAATTTGACTGTTTTATTAATGATATTTATATGTAACTACTTTATTTCGGATATTTCTTGCGCATCGTTGACTGTTGATTTTTTCACTTTCGGCTTTTTCTTTAATTTTTTGCCTAGTTTGCTTTCGGTGCCTGCAACCAAACGCTGAATATTGTCCTTATGTCGGATCATCACAATCAGTGCGAGGATAATGAACACAAAGCTTGGGTTTTCACCAAAGAAAAAATATACAACAATAGGTGCTTCGATGGTGGCAATGATGGAGGCAAATGATGAATAGCGTGTAATGAGTGCAATAATTAGCCATGTGGTTAAGAAGAATAACCCCAGAATCCAATGAAAACCAAACATTACGCCGATTAGTGTGGCGACACCCTTGCCACCTTTAAACCCAAAGAAAATAGGAAGTATATGCCCAATAACAGCAGCGAGTGCCACTAAACTAATGATGAGTGTGCTCATCCCAAACCAGTGTGCAATCAAAACAGGAACGAGCCCTTTGGCTAGGTCTCCTGCAAGCGTTGCAATGGCTGCGCCTTTTCCTCCTAATCTAAGAACGTTTGTCGCCCCTGGGTTTCCTGAGCCAATGGTGCGCGGTGATGGTAGTCTGAGTACTTTACAGATAAGGATTGCGCTATTAATGGATCCAAACAGGTACCCAATGGCGATGAGTGAAATTTCAAAATAAGACATAGATGAGATTTGTCTAGGTGAAGATTGCCTATAATTATACATCAGCATTGATTTAATGTAAAAATTTAAATCTAGCAGAGGATTAAAGCATTGACTGTATTCAGAGATTGGTCGGTTAATCTCCGGTGTTGCCTGGCTGTTGTCTTAAGAAAATAAAGAGAAAGGTGCCATCCATTAAAGAGATAGCTTGTATCTACAAGAGTGCCTGGCTGTTATAGTTTCTGTGTTAGTTAAAGGAATGATTGGCGTCTAAAACAGTGGAGGTTTTAATTATAGCAACTCAAAAAAATATTCATTATGCCGTAAGTTTAAATAATTTTGATATGTCTGTTTGTATATGCCATGTGAGTAACTTCTCACATTGTAAAAAGAGATCGACTATTGATCAAAAGAAATAATAATATAATTTTAAAGATAATTATGTGCGTTTTGTATTGTTTGGGTATAAAAGAAATTTAATGGATTTTTATTGTAATAATAGTAGGTAACTTAATATGAGAAAGAAAACTATATGCTTGGCCATTGTAACTGCTGCACTTTGTAATTATGCATTGGCTGCAGAGTTTGATTCAAGTGCTGTTTATGTTGGAGGCGAACAAGTTGATTATAATAGCCAAATTTATGAGGCTCAATGGTGGACACAAGGTGACGTTCCTTCAAATAATGATGCTTGGAAGCTCTTATCGGATAGTCAGGATTGGACTTCTTCTAAAGGGTATAGTGGTGGTGATTTAGTCATTCACGATGGCGCTACGTATAAGGCAAAATGGTGGACAAAGGGAGACGAACCTGCATCGGATGTGGCGGTCTGGGAATTGGTTGAAGGTAATCCTGATTCTGGCTCAGACGCTGGTTCAGATAATGAAAGTGATGACTCTAATCCTGTCATCCCTGAAGGAGACTATCTTTCTTATTCTGAAAGTGCCACTTATAGCGTTGGTGATCAGGTCGCTTTAAATGGTGTGCTGTATGAATGTAAAGTTGCAGGGTGGTGCTCTCAAGGAGGTGATGCTTATAACCCAGAAGGTTGGGCAAGCAGTGATGCTTGGACAAATCTAGGTGTTATTGATGATCAAGTTGATCCTGTGGTTGATCCTGTGGTTGATCCTGTGATTGATCCTGTGGTTGATCCTGTGGTTGATCCTGTGGTTGATCCTGTGGTTGATCCTGTGGTTGATCCTGTGGTTGATCCTGTGGTTGATCCTGTGGTTGATCCTGTGGTTGAGAATAACTCAATTAACCTTGCTGTAGGCGGCTTGCCTGAAGGTATTTCTGTTAGCTTACACTTCAGATCAGAAGGTAGTGATAATTTAATAAGGGTGGTTACCAATGGTAATAATGCTGTTGAATTACCCTCTGGTGATTACCATGTTTTTGAAGTGGCATTTTATGATGAAGAAGGTAATCGTTATCAATTAAAATCGGAAGATCATGGTCAAGCTGTTCTCGTTAATGATATGACAAATAACTATATCCTAAACTTTGAAATGATTGCGACAAGTGACACAAAACGCGTAGGGGCATACTTCGCTGAGTGGGGTATTTATGGACGTAATTACAATGTCACTGATATTCCAGTGGATTTGGTTGATGATATTTATTATGCCTTCTTGGGATTAAAAGCAACGGGAGAAGTCGAATACCTAGATGGTTATGCTGACTTTGATAAACGCTTTGGAGAAGCAACTGCAATATGGGGCGATGTGCAAGTCACGTTCCCAGCAGATAAATGGCATTATCCAGAAGGAGAAGTAGCACCTGAATATTTTGGTAATTTTCACCGTTTGAATCAGTTGAAAGAATTAGCCGCATTACACTTGAACAAAGATATCAATCTGTTTATGTCAATTGGTGGCTGGACTAAGTCAACGAACTTCCCAATTATGGCTGCAGACCCTGCTAAGCGAGCAGTATTTATTGCATCATCAATTGGTGCAATGAAGAAATATGGCTTTAATGGATTGGATTTAGATTGGGAGTTTCCAGTATTAGGCCCGCAATTTAGCTATACAGAGAAGAGGCCTCAAGAGGCGATTGATTTTTTGAATTTGATCGCTGAGTTAAAAGTGGCGCTTAGTCAGGCTGGTGTAGAAGATGGTAAACAATATTTCTTAACTGCTGCAGTATCGGCAGCACCTCAAAATATGGCTTTGTTAAGTTATGAAGAGATCTATAAGCATTTAGACTGGATTAACTTAATGACTTATGATTTTGATGGCGCATTCGATAATGATACGGGACACCAATCTGCATTGTATGATCATCAAGATCATGCAGATCCAGATTTTGCAGAAAATGAAGGGCAGTGGAATACAGATTCTGCTGTACAATATCTGCTTTCAAAAGGTGTTCCAAGCCATCAGATTGTTGTAGGTATGCCTTTATATGCGAGAGGTTGGGCAGAAGTCTCAACCAATAATAATGGTTTATTCCAGGTATCTGGCACAGCAATGCCTGGAGAGTATGAGGCTGGCACGATCTCTTATAATTGCTTAATGGGCTTACCATTTGCAACAGCAAAGTTGAGTGCTTGTCAGGGGTATGAGGCATTAAAATATACGAGAATTGATCATAATGCTCAGGGTCAACACGTAGAATCATATTATTATAATCCTGAAACTAAGATATTTATGACGTATGATGACGCTGAAACCATTCAAACAAAAGCAGAATATGTGCTCCAATATAATCTTGGTGGTGGTATGTTCTGGAGTTTTGATGGCGATGCACCGAAGGGAGCGTCATTTCCATCATTGATTGAAACGTTCTATCTTGGGGTAAATAATTTACCTGATCCACATGCTGATGCATGGATTCAAGAAAAATCAAATAATGGTGCTGGAACTGAAGAAACTGGAACTGAAGAAACTGGAACTGAAGAAACTGGAACTGGAGAAACTGGAACTGGAGAAACTGTAACTGGAGAAACTGTAACTGGAGAAACTGTAACTGGAGAAACTGTAACTGGAGAAACTGTAACTGGAGAAACTGTCGCGGAGTCAAGCCTAGATAGCTTGTTTACTCAGGCACAATTTGAAGCACTATTTCCTAATCGGAATGAGGGGGGTGCAGCAACCCATCAAACCTATACTTATGCGGGATTAGTCGAAGCGGCAAAACGTTTTCCTAGCTTCGCATCGGTTGGCAGTGAGCTCGATAAAAAACGTGAGCTTGCGGCTTTCTTGGCAAATACAGCCCATGAAACAACGGGTGGATGGGATACGGCTCCAGGTGGGCGTGAGGCTTGGGGTTTATATTTCACTTATGAGGTGAACTGTACTCCAGCAGTTTGTGCATATTCGACCTATAGTGCGACTAACCCAGACCTTGCCCCGTATAAGCCAGTTGAAGGTCAAGGTTACTATGGTCGTGGTCCAATGCAGCTAAGCTATAACTATAATTACGGCCCATTTAGTGAGTATTACTTTAATGATGCGAATGTGTTACTTGCAAACCCTGATAGAGTGGTGGAAGATTCTGAAGTAGCATGGGCATCAGCCATCTGGTTTTGGATGAAGCCTCAGTATAACAAACCTTCTGCACATTTCATGATGACAGGAAATCCTGGAATTATGGGGCTTGGCGCAGGGTTTGGGTCAACACTTGCTTCTTCAAATGCAGAAGAGCAACGTTTATACGAAGATGGGATTCAAGATGGTCGACAATTCGGTATGGGATCAACGATTAATATCATTAATGGTGGTTTGGAATGTAATCAGCCTACCAATGGGAAAGTCGAGGATCGCATTGGTTTCTACAATGCCATCGGTCAAAGCTTTGGGCTGAGCAATGCCCAGCTTGATGATAATGGTAATATGCCTAAATATTGTGATCAGATGAAGTCATATTAATTCAAGTAAGGAATGTTTTTAAATATATTAAGCCTTGTTAAAGCAAGGCTTTTTTATGCCCGTTATATACATAACCCAAGCCAAACTACCGATTTCTAGTCCTTGTCTTTTTAACCATATCAATAAGTATGGCAAGCAAAACCTCGATTTAACCAAATAAAAAATACCGCTATATAAATTCGGCATTTTGAACTGGACTATGTATATGGCGCTACCAGTCAATATTATGCTCGAAATTTTCACCTTCATCGTCATCTTCATCAAGATTATAAAGTGAACGGACATCTTGTCGAAGGATTGCAATAAGTTGCTGCATATCTTCTGGTGGTTTGGCCGTGAATGAAACCTCTTTACCCGTTTCAGGGTGGATAAAAGCGAGCTTATAGGCATGAAGTGCTTGGCGTTTAAATTGACGAAGTGCATCAATGAGTGCTTGATCAGCACCATTTGGTATTCTTAAACGAACATTATAAGTTTGATCACCCAAAAGTGGTGCATTTAAAAATTGCATGTGCACTCTAATCTGGTGTGTTCGACCCGTTTCAAGTTTGCAGCGAATGCGAGTATGTCCTCGATATTTCTCAAGGACATTAAAGTGCGTGATGGCAGGTTTACCAAATTCGCTTACTGCCATGCGGGTTCTATGGTGGGGGTTTCGACCAATAGGCTGATTAATAGTGCTACCTGCTGTGATGACGCCTGTGGTAATGGCTTCATATTCTCGGGTAACGGTACGGTTTTGCAGTTGTTCTACCAGTGATGTATGGGCTTTGAGCGTTTTTGCGGCAACTAATAGTCCAGAAGTATCTTTGTCTAGGCGATGAACAATGCCTGCACGAGGGACACTCTCAATATCTGGGAAGTGGTGTAGTAATGCATTGGACAATGTGCCAGAAGTATTGCCAGCACCAGGATGTACGACCATCCCAACGGGTTTATTGATGACAATCACAGTATCATCTTCATAAACGATTGTGAGTGGAATATCTTCGGCAGTCCATCCTGTTTGCGATTCAATCTCAAGATCTATTCGGATAGTCTCGCCACCGATCAGTTTTTGTTTGCCCTTTATCAGTGCACCATCAACAGTTATTTTTTCTTGCTTTAGCCATTTTTGTAGTTGAGATCGTGAGTAATCAGGGAACATCTCAGCCAGTATTTGATCAAGACGTTTCCCAGCAGACGACTCTTCGACAATAACGCTTTGCTGTATGCTCTCAAATGTTTTATGATGGCTCAATTCAAGACTCCGTCGTCTTTGTGATTTTATATTGCTATAGTGTAAACAAAAAAACGACACAAGTAATTGGTTAAAAAGGGTAAATGAATGAAAAAAATATTGGCGGGTACAGTTCTTTTATTGAGTGTTTTATTGTTTTCAGGGTGTGCTTCAGATGAAAATATTCTTCCATATCAGGGAGATAGTGCTGAATATATCTATGCGATTGGTCATAATTATATGAAGGAAGGGGATTATACCAGTGCGATTAAAGCGCTGAAATCCTTGAATGCTCAATACCCTTTTGAGCATTATAGCCAATTAGGAACGCTTGATCTGATCTATTCTTATTATCAAAAAGCAGAACCTGCGATGGTGATTGCGACTGCGAGTCAGTTTATTAAGCTTTACCCCTCTAATAAAGATGTGGGGTATGCTTATTACATGATGGGCGTGGTGCACTTTGATAATGGGCGTGGTTTCTTGCAACGTAGATTGCCTTACGAAATGTCTCATCATGATCCATCAAACTATAAAAAAGCATTTTTTGAGTTAAAGCGTGCGGTTCAGCTCGAGCCAGACGCAAATTATGTCAGCGATGCTCGTAGACGTATGATTTATCTAAATAATACGATTGGTCAGTATGAGTATAATATCGCAAAATATAACTTTGAACATGCAGCCTATGTTGGTGCCATTAACCGCGCAAAGACCATTGTTGAGCAATATCCTCGCTCTGAAGCCGTAGAGGGTGCTTTGGTGTTAATGATCAGATCATATAAGATATTAAACCTTCCCGATATGGCAGTCTCTTCCACGGCTGTTCTAAAAGAAAACTTTCCAGATAACAGTTACTTAAGTAATCTGAGAAAAGCGAAGCAACGTCCAACTGTTTTATTGAATTAAGCAGATACATATTTTTTAATAATGCCCAATTTACAGCTTGCATTGACACACCAAAGGGGCTTTAATTACAAAAGCTTGTGATGATACTCTGGAATTTTTATGTGGGCAATAATCGGTAGTAGTGGGTTTGAATCCTTTGACGAATTTGAGGTAATAGAAGATTTACCAAGAGAGACTCCCTTTGGACTTTGTTCTGATGGACTACAAAGAGTCAAAGTAAATGGGCATGAGGCACTTTTCTTGTGCCGTACTGGTCGAGAGCAACATTTATTGCTTTCAAAAATAAATTACCGAGCGAATATTTACGCACTTAAAAAACATGGTGCGACGTCTATTTTAGCGCTGTCATCTGTTCGCAGCCTGAACGAAGATTTTAAACCGGGTGATATGGTGGTACCTTACCAATATATTGATCGGACAAAAACCTCTAGAAATGCGACTTTTTGTGATGATAATTTGCAAGGCTATGTTTCACTGACCCACCCCATTTGTGAGAAAGCAGCGGAAATTTTAAAGTCAAAGAAAAGTAAGTTTGATTTTAAAATACATTTTTCACAAATATATGTTTGTGTAGAAGGTCCTCAGTTTCCAACCATGGCGGATGCGAAATGCTTTCAAAATATGGGTGGAAGCGTGATGGGAATGACGGCTTATCCTGAATATTCTTTGGCAAGAGAAGCGGGTTTACATTACTTGCCCTGTAATTTTATTGTGGATTACGTGCCTTGGGATCTCAAAACACCCAATGTTGATTGTGTGATTGAAATTCGACATGAAAACCACGCTAAGGCACTGTCTATTTGTGAATGGATTTTGAGTGACTTAAAAGAATATGCTGAAGTTTCAAGGGTTAGAAATAGCTTGAGTGCTTCCTTAAACCTATTGCCAGAAATGCTTTCAGCAGACCAAAAGGCATGGGTGAATGTGATTGTTCGGCAAGCGCCACAAGCTAGAAAGGTTGGCACAGATAAGCCAAAACCGCAGATTAGTTTTTACAAAGGAAATCAACCCATTCCTAAGAAACTCCAAGACTTCTTGGGCTTCATTAACAAGTATAAATCCACGTCAGGTGTTGAAACGCTTGAGTCGGTGCGCAAAAGTGCAACATCTCTTAATTACTATGCAGAAGACCCCATTGATGTGGCGAGTGTTAAAGAATTTTCAATCAAAGTAAATGGTCGGGACATTCATCTTCGGTTATATCATCCAGATCCTTCCATGATTTTGCCCATCATGGTATATGTGCATGGTGGTGGTTTTGTTTCTGGAACACTAGATTCCTTTGATGTGCCATGCCGAGAGCTAGCAATTGCTTGCCAGCGTGTGGTAATCTCTGTGGACTATCGACTTGCGCCTGAGCATCCTTGCCCAGATGGGCTAGACGATGCCTATGAGGTGCTGAAATGGACTTATCATAATGCAAAAGACTTGAAAGCAACGGCTGAAAAGTTGGTGGTAATGGGAGATAGCTCAGGTGCAAATTATGCGGCACTTGCAACATTAAGAGCGGTTAATGATTCAGATGTCACGATTGCGGCGCAAGTTTTGCTATATCCGACAGTGGACTTTACCCATGATTATGAATCGATGGAGCTGTTTTCTCAAGGGTATTTACTGGATGCAGATAAGGTTGAATGGTGTCGAGATCAATTTTTACCGAAAGGGATGGATTTTAAAGATCCCAGTGTGTCACCACTTTTTTCAAACGATTTAGATAAGTTACCCGCGACATTTATCATGACAGCAGGGTTTGATCCTTTACGAGATGAGGGAATTGCTTATGCCGAAGCCTTAACGGAGAAAGGAGTTGTTGTTAGTCATTATCATTTTGATAATATGATCCATGCCTTTTTGAATTTTGGCAAGCTCGTGCCAGAGGAGGTGCATATCCTTTATGATAGGGTTGCTGGATTTTTGAAACCGCTATAAAATTATTGTCAACAATCACTACTTGGAGAAAAAAATGGCTGTAAAAGAACAATATGAAGAAATATTAGCAGAAATTGAAAGTGCGGAGATGACCTATCGCCCTTCACAACAAGATAAGCTTAAAATGTATGCATGGTTTAAACAAATCAATGAAGGCGATGTGGCAGGTGAAAAACCGGGCATGGCAAACTTTGTGGCACGGGCTAAATATATGGCTTGGGAGCGTTGTAAAGGGATGTCAGAAGAAGACGCGATGCAGGCTTATATCGATTTTTTTAAAGATAAAATATAAGTATTTTTTATATGCCTAAACATCAAGGCATTTCACTAATAGAAGCACTCGTCGCCCTTGTTATTTTAATGGTGGGTGGATATTTCTGAGAAATTATATACACATTGGCGTAAGGCAGAAATGTTCAAGTTGGGTGAAAGCGCTGAAGCATTGATTGAAGCGCCTATTGTGATTCAAGAAAACCATGTGGGGGGTAATATATTGTTATTGCAGCAAGAAAAAAATCATTCCCTTTATCTCCATGTTAACCATGACCAATTTAAGTTGAAAGAGATGGAAATTGTATCATTTTCTCAAAATATAAAACAAGTTTTAGTGGATGTTGGAGTGCTTTGGGTGTTGGATGATAAGGGGTTAATAACGGCAGTTGAAATTAAATCAGGAGTAAAGTTGTCTACGGCTCAATTGACGAAAGAGGAAGACGAAAATAAAGGCACCTTATTCAATATTAAAGCCGACTTCTTAAGTGAAAACGAAGTGATTCAATACAATGATGGCGAGGTGACGATGCCTTTGTCCATACCTCGATTATTTTTAAGAGAATCCTTTAGGCAGTATTAAACTAGATTAGGATAAAAATGAAAAGATATGCGGCACAAGTAGAGTATTTAGGAACTCCTTATTCTGGTTGGCAAAGACAAGGGGATGTGAAGACAGTACAAGGTTGTGTCGAACAGGCAATTTCAACCGTCGCGAATCATCTTGTTGAAGTGCAATGTGCCGGTAGAACGGATGCTGGGGTGCACGCCACGTCCCAAATCATTCATTTTGATTCTGCAAGCCCCAGAACGATAAAAAGCTGGCTATTAGGGACAAATGCGAACTTGCCAGAAGATATTCGTATCATCTGGATTGTTGAGGTGGATGAAACTTTTCATGCTAGATTTTCGGCAGAATCACGCACTTACCGTTATGTTATTTACACCAGAAGTGTTACGACCAGTATTTTGAGAAACCGTGTTACTTGGATGAAGCAAAGGTTGAATGTAACGCAAATGAATGATGCGGCGCAGTACCTTTTGGGTGAGCGGGACTTTACTTCTTTTCGAGCAGCAAACTGTCAATCCACAACGCCCATGAGAAATATCATGGGAGCTAGAGTTACCAAGGAAGGGAAATTTATTGTTTTTGAAATAAAAGGGAATGCTTTTTTATATCATATGGTGCGGAATATCATCGGGACTTTGATCGATATAGGGCTTGAACGAAAGCCTCCAGTCTGGGTAAAGTCCTTGCTTTCATTAAAGGATCGCAATCAAGCAAGTCCAACGGCAGTGCCTGATGGGCTTTACCTGATTGCCGTGGATTATCCAGAAAAATATGCCTTACCCAATGCAGATCTAGGACCTTGTTTTCTATAAGGTTGCTTTTTGAGCTATACTGTATAGGTTTAAGCGAAATAAGAGCAAAAAATAAACGAACAAGACGCTTGCTCGTAAGCAAGGTAAACCGTTATTATTAGCGTCGAAAATGTTCATGGATTAGAGGATGAATAATGAGCGTACATACGAGTGAAAGAGTCACTAAGATACTAAAAAAATTAAAAGTAAGGTACAGTAAGAATTTTTCCAAAGAGGATGTGGAAAACTTAATGATTCTGTCACAAGATTACTTTAGTGTGGTTTCTGAGGATGAGTTGCTATCGAGGAATTTAGTTGATTTATATGGAATGATTCTGTCTTTTTGGCGTTTTATGAATAAGCGAAAGCCCCATTCGCAAGAAGTAAAAGTATATAATCCTAGCTTTGAACAGCATGGATGGACTTCTCGTCACACTGTGATTGAAATTGTGAGTGATGATTACCCCTTTATGGTGGATACACTGCAGATGAGCTTAGCGGATTTAAATATAGATGTTCATTTTATGATGCATATTGGTGGACACTATGTTCTCCGAGATGAAAAAGGGGTGGTTGTTTCCCTCAAAAGCGCTCGAAATGTTCCAGCAGAAAAGCAGAATACGGATGAGCCGAGAGAATCATTGATTACCCTAGAAGTTGATCGGCAGATTGACGATCACGAGGTATTGGATCAGATCAGACAGAAAGTTTTAGAAGCATTTGAAAAAATAAAAGTGGTGGTGATAGACTTCCCTAAAATGAAAACGCATCTAGATAATGTGGTTGCTCAAATTGAAAATAGTTGCAAAGCTGATTGCAGCAAAAATACCGAAGCGCTCTCATTTTTGAAATGGCTTAGCAATAAGCATTTTATCTTTTTAGGCTGTTGTGATTTAGAGTTAACGGAGTCTCACGGCAAAAAACAGTTTGATTTTGTCAAAAACTCAGGCATTGGCTTGCTAAAGCTAGGCGATAAATACCTATCCAAGGGCTATCATGTATATGCCAAGAAATTAGATTCAGCAACAGGGCAAGTTGCATCATTAACGATTGCAAAATCTGATTATCAGTCTCCTGTGCATCGTAATGGTTACATGGATATTGTGGGCATTTTTGTTTATGACAAAAAAGGGAATATTATTGGAGAGCGCCGTTTTTTAGGATTATTTACTTCAGCGGCATATCACTCTAACCCACATCAAATTCCTTTTTTAAGATTGAAAGCCACGAATGTTCTGAATCGTTCTGGTTTTAGAGAAGAAGGACATTCCTATAAAGCCTTGAATAATATCATCCAAACCTATCCTCGTGATGAGTTGTTTTTAAGTACAGATAATGAGTTATTTGAAATCGCAATGGGGGTGTTACATATCAAAGAGCGTCATGTGATGAAGCTTTTTGTGCGTAAAGACACATATTCTAGATATTATTTTTGTATGCTCTATATGCCTCGGGAGCGCTATAATTCAGATATTAGAATGAAGATTCAAAAAATCCTTTTACATGCATTTAATGGCACAGAAGTTACTTTTAAAGCGAACTTTATTGAATCTGTTTTATGTCGCATTGATTTTGAAGTTTATACCACACCTGGCTCCAAACCTCGTATTGTTAATCTTGCGGAAATTGAATCCCAAATTCGTGAAGCGGGTAGAAAATGGGAGGATGATTTTTTAGATTATGTGATAGAGGAGCATGGAGAGAACATCGGACGTAGTTTTTACCGTGAATATCGTGATGGCTTTTCTTTAGCTTATAAGGATCAATATCTTGCGCATACGGCTGTTTTTGATGTCTCTCATTTTGAGGCGGTGCGTACTGAGCAAGAAAAAATTAGTATGTCACTGTTCAGATTGCTTGAAGAGCCGCTTGATCGGGTGCATTTTAAGTTATATCTCAAAGACACCTCTATTCAGTTAAGCAATGTTTTACCTATTCTAGAAAATATGGGTATGTATGTTATTGAAGAACACCCTTCTAGAATTAGCCCAAAATCTGGCGGTTACATTTGGGTGTCTGACTTTTTACTTACAGTGGATGAGAAATTTAATATTGATCGGGTGAAACCTTTATTCCAAGAAGCTTTCGCTAGAATTTGGTCTGGCGTGGAAGAAAATGACCGCTTTAACCACCTAATTACAAGGGCGGTATTAAGCTGGAGAGATGTAGCAGTTATACGTGCGTATGCACGTTATTTAATACAAATAGGATTACGTTTTAGTCAAACCTATATTCAAGACACTTTTATCGAGTATCCTGAAATTACCCGAAATCTTGTTGATCTATTCTATAGTCGCTTCAACCCAAATTTTTCTGAAAAAGCACGTAGGCATGAGCAAAGCATTTACTTAGATGCCATTACCACACAGCTTGAAGATGTAGAGAGCTTAGACCAAGATAAAATTCTGAGAAGAATGCTTGAAACCATACAAGCCACCATTCGTACGAACTTTTTCCAGAAAGATGCCAATGGCAATGGTAAGGAATATATTTGCTTTAAACTTCAACCAGAGAAGATTTCTGACGTACCAAAACCTGTACCAATGTTTGAAATATTTGTACATTCTCTTCGTATGGAGGGGGTACATTTAAGGGGCGCTAAAGTTGCCCGTGGTGGGTTGCGTTGGTCAGATCGTAGGGAGGATTATCGTACAGAAGTTTTGGGGTTAGTGAAGGCGCAGCAAGTGAAAAATGCCGTTATTGTGCCATTGGGCGCTAAAGGTGGTTTCGTGCCGAAACAATTACCGATCGATGAAGGTCGAGATGCGGTGATGGAAGAAGCCATTTCTTGTTATAAAATGTTTATACGCTCACTCCTTGATGTGACAGATAATATTAAGCAAGGGGAAATTATACCACCAGTTGACGTGGTTTGTTATGATGCGGATGACCCATATTTGGTGGTTGCGGCAGATAAAGGAACGGCTACTTTTTCAGACATAGCCAATGGTGTTGCTGAAGAGTATGATTTTTGGTTGGGTGATGCTTTTGCATCAGGCGGCTCAAATGGTTACGATCATAAAGTAATGGGGATCACAGCCAAAGGTGCATGGGAGTCGGTGAAACGCCACTTTAGAGAGTTGAATATTGACTGCCAATCAGAAGACTTTACTGTAGTTGGGGTTGGTGATATGGCGGGTGACGTGTTTGGTAATGGCATGCTGTTATCAAAACATATTCGTCTGGTTGCTGCATTTAATCATATGCATATTTTCCTTGACCCGAACCCAGTTGCGAGTACTTCTTATAAAGAAAGAAAACGGTTATTCGATATGCCTCGTTCTTCTTGGACAGATTATGATGTCTCATTGATTTCAGAAGGTGGGGGTATATTTGAACGATCAGCTAAGAGTATTCCATTGAGTGAAGAGTTCAAAATGCTTTTAGGAACAGATGAGAATGACTTGGAGCCAAATGAACTGATTAAGTTACTTTTAACATTAGATGTTGGTCTATTATGGAATGGTGGCATTGGCACCTATGTTAAAGCTAAGTCTGAAAATGATTTAGATGTGGGTGATCGAGCCAATGATTCTGTGCGTGTTGACGGCAGAGATCTCAGATGCAAAGTTGTTGGTGAGGGAGGAAATTTAGGCTTTACTCAGTTTGGCCGTATTGAATATGCATTAAATGGTGGTGCAATCAATACAGATGCAATAGATAATTCAGCAGGGGTTGATTGCTCTGATCATGAAGTAAATATTAAAATTCTGTTGAATGCCGCTGTTGAACAGGGTGATATGTCTGTTCATGCGCGAAATAAGTTGTTGGCAGAAATGACAGATGATGTGGCAGATTTGGTGCTTCGTAATAACTTTTATCAAAATTTAACGATTAGTAATGCGCTTAGCTCTGATAATTCAGCAACCGTTGAAGCATATTGCCGTTTGATGCGTGAGCAAGAACGCCGTATAGGATTAGATCGAGAAATGGAATGTCTGCCTTCGGATCAAGAACTTCAGACACGTGTTTTAGCAAATGATAGTTTAACCGCCCCTGAGTTTTCAGTTTTGATGGCATATAATAAGACCTTATTAAAAGAACGTATATTAGATTCAACCGTTCCGGACGAACCTTATTTCTATCGTTACTTAGAACTTGAATTTCCAGAGCGTTTACGAGAAAAGTATGGTGACCTGATGCGGGATCACAGGCTGGCACGTGAAATTATTGCAACACAAATTAGTAATTTTATTTCAGTGCATATGGGCGTTATTTTTGTCCAAAGATTATATGACGAAACAGGTGCGATTGCTTCAGAGATCGTGAAAGCTTTTGTGACCGTTGCGGAGTTATTTGGTATCCTTGATTTGTGGAAAAAAGTTGAAGCACATGATGGAAAGGTATCGCTGGATATTTTAAATGAAATGATGTCTTTTATTTTCCGATTTATTCGACGGATTTGTCGTTGGATTCTTCGTCATCATCGTTCAGGTGTCGATATTCAAACGATCATTGACCTCTATAAAAAACGAGCGAATGATCTTTTGGGGAATACTGAAAAAATGATTAAAAATGGCGACATTCCTCTTTATGCGGATAAGTACAAGGCTTTGATCAAGGCTGGTGTAAACCAGCAGATTGCGCTTCGTGTGTTGAGCATGAGAGCATCCTTTGAGTTGATGGATGTTGTGACCGTTTCTGAAGAAGCGAAAGTGGATCCAATTGAAATGATTGGTTTGTTCAAACGTTTAGATGAAAAGCTATCACTTTCTTGGTTTAGAAGCAATATTGCAAGTATTGAGAGCGAGTCTTATTGGTCGATGTTAACATCTTCTGCGTTAAGGGATGATATGGATCGATTTGAATGTGAGATGGCGGCTTCTATTTTGAATCATCCGATTGCGTCCAAATACCCCGATGTGAAAATATCTAATTGGATCAAAGAGCATAAAAAACTGGTGACACGCTGGGAAGGTATGGTAGATGACATGAAGGCAGACAGACCTAAGTTTGTTTCCATTAATATCGCCCATAGAGGGTTGATGGATTTGGTGCAAGCCTGTCGTCAGCAGCCTTGCTCTATTGCGTGATGTTATTATGTATAGCAAAATTACTCTATAGATTTATTTATGACTGAGCCATTAATACCGAAGCCTGAGTCGAACCCTTCGAGTAAGCCTAGGGCAGCAAAAAAACAACTTGATCGTAGGGGATTCCTGAAAAAAATTTTTGGCATCAAAAAAGAACTGAATAGCTATAACTATCAATATCATACTTTGGATGCCCCGACGATTAGTGATGCTGAATATGATCGGAAATTTAAAGAACTTCTTGATCTAGAAAACAAATATCCTGATTTAAAAACAAACGACTCTCCTACACTTAGAGTGGGAGGTAAACCTCTGGATGCTTTTGAATCTGTTAAACATCGCAAAGCAATGCTTTCCTTAAGTAATGGTTTTGAGGATGATGACATCATGAACTTTGACCATAAAGTCCGTGAAAGCCTTTCCGAGCCTATTGTTGAGTACGAGTGCGAACCAAAGTTTGATGGTTTAGCCATTAGCATCCATTATAAAAAAGGTGTTTTATCTTTAGCGTTAACTCGCGGAGATGGTGAGTATGGCGAAAATGCCACAGAAAACGTCCGGACTATTCGCAATGTTCCTTTAAAATTAAATGCACCTTATCCTGAATATGTGGAAGTGCGCGGCGAAATTGTCATACCGCTCGAAGCATTTAAGGAGCTGAATGATAGAGCGCTGGAAGCTGGCAGTAAAGTTTTTGCCAACCCCAGAAATGCAGCAGCAGGCAGTATTAGACAATTAGATTCTAAAATAGCAGCAAAAAGACCACTTTGGCTATTTGCCTATAGTTTGGGTGCGATTTCAAATGATTGGGTGCTTCCTAAAACACACTATGAAAATATGCAGCAATTCAAGCAATGGGGTTTTAGTGTTTCTGTAGAAACAAAAGTGGTTCAAGGTGCCAAAGGATTATTGGAATACTATCAGCAAATGAAAGCAAAACGTTCGACGCTTGCTTATGAAATTGATGGACTGGTTTATAAAGTTAACGACCTCGCTTCTCAAGATGCGCTTGGGTTTATTGTCCGTGCACCTAAATGGGCGATTGCACATAAGTTTCCAGCGGAAGAAGTGATGACTACGCTTGAGGCAGTAGATTTTCAGGTAGGAAGAACGGGTGCTTTAACGCCTGTGGCGCGCTTAACCCCAGTGAATGTGGGTGGTGTGATGGTTTCGAATGCAACCTTGCATAACATGGATGAGATTGCACGTAAGCAGATTAAAATTGGAGATAGAGTTAGGGTTCGTCGAGCAGGAGAGGTCATTCCAGAGGTGGTTGGGGTTGTATTCTCTGAGCGCAATGAACAAACGCAAGAAATTATTATGCCGAAGGTTTGTCCTGTTTGTGGTTCTGTGGTTAGACGTGAGGAGAGCCAAGCTGCTTTCCGTTGTGTTGGTGGCTGGGCCTGTCAGGCTCAACAAAAAGAACGTTTAAAGCATTTTGTTTCTCGTAAGGCTATGGATGTAGATGGTGTCGGTAGCAAGCTGATTGATCAGTTGGTAGATTTAGATCGAATTCACTATCCTGCAGATCTATATAGGATGAAACATAAGGTGTTGGCAGGGTTGGAGCGAATGGGAGACAAATCTGCTGATAATGCCCTTATATCACTGCAAAAAAGCAAAGATACAACCTTAGCGAAGCTTATTTTTTCAATAGGTATTCCCGATGTGGGAGAGGCGCTCGCAAAAAATCTTGCAAAACGATTTGCGAGTATCGGGAAACTATTTGAAGCAAATTATGACACTTTAATTGAAATCCCTGATGTGGGTGAGATTGTGGCAAATAATATATTGTCATTTTGGAAACGGCCCCTGAATCAGAGTATCGTTCAAAATTTATTGGATGTGGGGTTACATTACCCGAAAGAAAATAAAGAGGTGCAGCCAGTAGCTGATAGCTTCTTCATGGACAAGGTTGTGGTTATTACTGGAAGCTTTACGGAATTTTCCCGAGTAGACCTAAAGATCATGTTAGAGCAACTTGGCGCAAAAGTGACTGGAAGCGTTTCTAAAAAAACAGATATGGTTATTGCGGGTGAAAAAGCAGGTTCAAAATTAGAAAAAGCAAATAAATTAGAGGTTGATGTTTTAAATGAAGTAGCGTTGTTGAAGCACTTAGGATGAACACTGTACAAAGCGACATGTATACAAAAAAGGAGAAAAGTATAACGCCGCTTAGTCAGTTTGACATGTTCACTTACAAGATTAGCAACCTAACCTTAAGGTAAACTTAAATTTTTAAATTAGTTGAAATTAAAAATTAAAAGAAGGGTAATCGATATAAGCTACTTGCCCCACGGTAAGACTTATTTGAGAAAATGTTGCGAGAATAAATAGGGAAATTCAAGAGACTGTACAAAGCGACATATATACAAAAAAGGAGAAAAGTATAACGCCGCTTAGTCAGTTTGACATGTTCACTTATAAGGCTAGCAGTCGAACCTTAAGATAAGCTTAAATTTTCAAAATAACTTTTATAATTCATCTCATAAATACATTATAATGGTGCATCATAGATCAATGGTGATAGGGTAATAATGAATATTCAGCATGTGGATTTTTTTGCAAAGGATGCTTCGGAAAAATTTACGCAATCCCTAAAGGAAACAGGATTTGCGGTTTTAGACACGCATCCATTAGACAATCAACTTATCCAAGACTTATATCAAGAGTGGCGTGATTTTTAGCGTCAGATGCAGCACAACAATATTTTTTTAGTAAAGAAAAGCAAGATGGTTATTTCCCAAAGGAACTTTCAGAAATGGCAATAGGGCAAACTGTCAAAGATCTAAAGCATTTTTACCATCTTTATTTTCCATGGGGACGTTATCCCCAAGAAGTTTCAAATAAAGCTAAAATATATTTTGAGCAAGCCTTTGAGCTTGGCAAAACATTAATGAACTGGATAGAAGAACATATGGATCCAGCGGTTAAAGAGAGGTTATCTCAGGATTTTTCTAAGATGCTTTCTTTTGATCGAACACTATTGAGAATTATGCAATATCCGCCATTAACAGAGTATCAAGAAGAGGGTGCAATTCGAGCGGCAGCTCATGAAGATATTAATATTATCACAATTTTACCAGTAGCAAATGAGCCGGGCTTGCAAGTGTTTTCTAAGATTGATGGCCAGTGGCATGATGTGGATTGTCATTCAGGCGCTATTGTGATTAATATTGGGGATATGCTACAAGAAATGACTAATAAAGAGTATATTTCCACAAGCCACAGAGTTTTAAATCCTACTGGAGAGGCCGCTAAACGTGATCTGATGTCAATGCCCGTTTTTTTACATGCGAAAGCAGATGTGTTTTTATCAGATCAATATCCAACAGCGGATGCTTATCTTCAAGAAAGCTTACGTGAGCTTGGTGTAAAGTAGCTTTTAAGGAGTTGCTTATCTCTTCTGATAGGCAAGCTGTGCTAAAGCAATGGCCCCGAGGCATCCAGCATTGTCTCCCAATCCAGGAGGAACAATGTACTGGTTAATATGATCAATGATTGAGGGATGTTTAATATATCCGTTTAATAGCTTCTTGACCTTATCGTGAATCATTGGAAAAAGTTGTGATTGGTTCATTACACCACCACCCATGATGATTTTTTGTGGTGAGCAAATTAGGATGTAGCTGACCACAGCATGAGCAAGGTAATCGGATTCTATATCCCAAGCAATGTGTTCGGGTTTAAGTAGGCTGCTGTGGTCAACGTTCCATCTTGTGTTGATAGCGGGTCCAGCAGCAAGTCCTTCTAAGCAATCTTTATGGTATGGGCAAATCCCTTCAAAATCTGGGCGCTCAGAGGGGCTTTTTCTAAGCGGTATATGTCCCATCTCTGGGTGAGTAAGTCCGTGCATAAGTTTCCCATTTATCATGCCACCAACGCCAACGCCTGTTCCAACGGTGATATAGAGAAAGTTTTCAAGATTTTGTGCTTCACCCCACGTATGTTCACCAAGGGCGGCAACATTGACATCGGTATCAAATTCCATAGGAACATCAAATTCGGCTTTCATGGCACCCAAAAAGTTAAAGTTTTTCCATTGGGTTTTGGGTGTGTGTGTGATGTGGCCGTAGGTTGGAGATGTTTTATTTAGATCAACGGGCCCAAAAGCACCAATTCCTAAGGATAGGAGTTGGTCATGGTATGGCTTGAAAAATTCAATAATTGCGGGGATGGTTTCACTTGGGGAATTCGTTAGGATGCTATGTCTTTTGATAATGGTACCATTATCATCTCCAATGGAGCATACAAATTTTGTACCACCTGCCTCAATGCCTGCGAAGTATTTCATAATGAAGTTTTTGAATTATAATTTCTTGTTTTTATGGTAGCACGAATGGGCGGTGCATACAAAAATGTAAGGAATAAAAAAGCGGTGTACGCTAATTAACGTACACCGCTTTTGAAGTGTTTTGACTCAAAGAGAGAATATGAAATTAGTTTTTCATTTTTTCTTTGATTAGGTCACCAATCGTTGTTGGAGAAACTTGTTCAGCTTTGTAGTTTGCTTTGATTGATTTCTCAAAATCTTCGCTCAATGCGCGGATAGATAGGCTAATATTGCGACGTTTTTTATCAGAACTCACAATGCGAGTTTCGATTTCTTGTCCAACTTTAAGCTCAGTGCGTGCGTCTTCGATATGCTCGCGAGAAATATCAGCAACACGGATAAAGCCTTCTACATCAGTGCCAAGTTCAACGACTGCGCCGTTTTGTTGTACTGAAGTAATGGTTCCTTTAACAATAGCGCCTTTTTCATTGGCTTCGATGTACTTAGAGTAAGGGTCATCATTTAGCTGTTTAATGCTTAATGCAATACGCTCTCTTTCAGTGTCAACAGAAACCATGATGGCTTCAATATCATCACCTTTCTTGAAGTCTTTAATCGCTTCTTCGCCAGACTTGGTCCATGAGACATCGGAAATATGCACAAGACCATCAATATTGCCTTCTAGTCCGATAAAGACACCAAAGTCAGTAATGGAGCGGATAACACCTTTCACTTTATCACCCACTTTGTAGGTGTTTGAGAAGGCTTGCCAAGGGTTAATGACGCACTGCTTCATACCCAAAGAAATGCGATGTCTGTCAGCGTCTACTTCAAGTACCATGATTTCAAGCTCTTGTCCTAAAGTGACAAGCTTATGAGGGTTTGAGTTCTTATTTGCCCAATCCATCTCAGATGTATGAACAAGACCTTCAATACCTTCTTGAAGTTTAACAAAGCAACCATAGTCTGTGATGTTTGTGACTTTACCTGGAAGCTTAGTGCCAACAGGAAGTTCATTCGCAACATTTTTCCAAGGATCGTCACCAAGTTGTTTGATGCCAAGAGAAATACGACCCTTCTCTTTATCAAACTTGATGATTTTAACATCAAGCTCATCACCGATTTCCAAGACGTCTGTTGGATGCTTGATACGGCTCCATGACATATCCGTGATATGAAGTAGCCCATCAATGCCGCCAAGGTCAATAAATGCACCAAAGTCAGTGATGTTTTTAACTATACCTTTAACGATTGCAGCTTCTTCAAGCTTCTCAAGCAATGCTTCGCGTTCTTCTTTTGTATCTGCTTCAACAACAGCACGACGAGAAACAACGATGTTATTACGTTTGGGATCTAGCTTGATAATGCGGAATTCAATATCTTTGTTTTCAAGGTGGCTAATATCTCTAAGTGGACGAACGTCAACGAGAGAGCCAGGCAAGAATCCTTTAAGTCCTTTAACATCAACAGTGTAACCGCCACGAACATGGCTGGTAATGCGTCCAATGATATTTTCTTCAGCATCACATGAATGCTCAAGTGCTGTCCAGATTTCTAGACGTTTTGCTTTTTCACGAGATAATCTTGTTTCACCCATATTGTTATCAATATGCTCAAGAACCACATCTACATGATCGCCAACCACAACATCAACTTCACCGTTGCTGTTTTTGAATTGGTCGATAGGGATGATTGATTCTGATTTTAGTGCGGCATCTACCCAAACGAATTCGCTGTCAATAACAACAACTGTACCACGAACGACTTTGCCAAGGCGCATTTCTGTTTCTTTTAGTGAGGCTTCAAAGAGATCTTTAAAATTTTCCATATTTGTATCCAAATGTTTGTGTTCCAGTATCTGATTAGACAAGAGTGTTGGCGTCTCACTGGAATAACAACCAATACCCGTTAGTAGTAACGCAAGGATTTTAACGAAATATTGTTCAGTATGCCAACAATTTTTCAGAGTATTTAGGCTGATAGCGTAAATAAATGGATAAAATTAGCTGATTTCTTTACGAAAGCGGATATTTTTCTTTTCGACTTGAGTGTTGAAGGTTTGGCATAGCGCTGAAATAGTCGGATTGTTCGTTAGGTTTTGAAAAGTTTTTTCGAGGTGATCTTCTTTTGTAATGGATTGCTGTTCTGCAGGGGTTATTTCAGTTTGCAGATTTTTTTTTTCAGTATTATTGTCGGCAAAAGAGATGGTGATATGGGCGCCGAGAGTTTTCTGTAGTTCAGAAATTATTTTTGTTTTTAGGTTTCCAGATAAAAGTTTTTGAAATGAAGGGGCCACTGCAAGGCAAATATTCTTATCTGTTTTGTGGGAAACAGTGCTATTAAGAACAAGCTGTTTCGCTGGTCCTTTGAGTGCGACTTTTGTGGCGATGTCATGCCACCAAGTACCCATATTGCTCGGCTTTTTTTGCTCAAAATCGGTTGCTGGTTGAGGGGGTGTTTTGATTTGAGTACTTGCCGTTTTAATTTGTTTGTTGTCTGATGATGTGCTTGGTTTCTTAGAAGAACCTGGAATAAACGCGACCATGCGCAGTAGCGCCATCTCAAACCCAATTTTCTCACTGGGGGCAAGAATGATGTCGTTTTTGCTTTTGATGGAGATTTGATAGAGCAATTGTGTTTCTTGTGGGGATATGCTTTCGATAATATCCTGAATGGCTTCTGCTGGATAATTTCCTGAAAAAGATTGTCCGAGTATTTGCTGTAAACTAACGTTATGCCAAAGTTCAGATAACAATGCTAACGCTGTTATGGCACTTTGTCCGCTTTTCTGTATGCGCCCTGAAAGGCTCATGAGCATGGCGACATCTTTTTTGATAACTGCGTTGGCAATTTCTATAATGGTGTTTAAGTTGATCGCACTCAACATTTCTGAAATATTTTCGAAAGTGATTCTCTCGGGTGAAAAGGCAATGGCTTGCTCAAGTAAGCTGAGTGCGTCCCTCATACTGCCATTCGCTCTATCTGCGAGAGTGGGTAATGCTTCAGCTTCAAACTCAATATTTTCCAGGGTTAAAATATGTGCGATTTGAGATTGGATTTCATCAGGAGTAAGGTTTTTAAGGTGTAATTGTAGACATCGAGATAATACGGTAATGGGTAATTTTTGTGGGTCCGTGGTGGCGAGTAAAAATTTCACGTGCTGAGGCGGCTCTTCTAGCGTTTTTAAAAGCGCATTGAAGCTATGTGTGGAAAGCATATGTACTTCATCAATGATGTATACTTTGTAGCGTCCTTGAGTTGGCATATACTGAACGTTATCTAGGATTTCTTTCGTGTCCTCAACTCGAGTGCGGGAGGCGGCATCTATTTCAATCAGATCCACAAAAGTGCCTTGATCTATTGAGTGACAGGCAGGGCATTCTCCACAAGGCGTTGCGCTAACACTGATTTCACAATTCAAACATTTGGCAAGCAGTCTCGCGAGGGTTGTTTTACCTACTCCTCGAGTGCCTGTTAATAAGTAGGCATGATGAAGTTTGTTGTTATTTAATGCATTTATGAGCCCTTGTAGTACATGGTGTTGACCAACAACTTCTTTAAAAGAGTGTGGGCGATATTTTCGGGCAAGTGCAATATATGACATTAAGGATAAATACGCGACTAATTGATTCCAGGTTGCTATAAATCATAAATGAAAATTTTTAAAAATGAAACGCATGACGGGATATTCATAGACTTATTTGTTTTAGTGTCTCGATAATTTGCTATATATAGATCTCGGTCTACACTTTAGTTAGGACTCTATGGAAATGTTGTGTATGTTGATTGTACTATGGCAAAATCAATGAAGTTAAGTTTAATTATTATTCTATGCTTAATGAGCTTCTTTGGCTATGCAAAGGAAAAAACTGACTTAAAGTCAAGAGCCGTGCCAATCGGTATATATGTTGGCGATATTTCAGATATAAACTTTAAATCACAAACAATAGATGTTAATTTTTGGGTCTGGTCTACTTATGATGTGAGTCAAGAAGATTTTGGTAAAAATTTGGTGGTAACAAATGCCATTAAGACATCATTGATTAAAAAAACGGAGATAAAGTTAGAAGATGGACGATATCTAAGTCTTTCTGGCATTAGAGCAACCTTGCATCAACACTTTTCTTTAGAAAGATACCCATTAAATAATCAGATTATAAAAATTTCGTTTGAAGATATTAAATATGGTGTTAAACGTCAGCATTTTGTGCCAGATAAGGTAAATTCGTATATAGGCGCGAATGCAAACTATCTATCAGGATGGGGAATTGGAAAAACCTATTGGGACGTGGATGCTAAGCGTTATGCTGCTAATAATTATAGCGAACTGCCCGGTAGAAAGTCTGTAACATACTCAAGGGCAACCTATCATGTTGAATTGGTCAAAGAGCCTATTAGAAGCTTGATTAATACTTTTGGCATCACATTTTTAACCTTTGTATTGGGTTTTTGCATTTTTCTTCTTCCAAGAGATCAGTTGAATGTTCGTATACCCATGATTGTTGCAAGTGTTTTTGCCGTTGTGGGAAATGAGATTGCATCGCAGTCTTCGCTTCCTACGACGAATGCTTTTATGCTTGCAGATAAGATATTTTTGTTGGGTATTGTGGCTTTGATCATTAACTTATTGTTAGTTTTTCTAATTCATTATTATCGCCAAAGAAAAGTAGCCGTAATATTGAATGGTGTTGGATTAGTCTGGTGCGCAGTTGCCGTGCCAATAATTTCTGTTTTATTGCTGCTAGGTTGGCTTTAAACTTAAAAGGGATTCTGATGAACTAAATGGCGGACCGGACGGGACTCGAACCCGCGACCTCCTGCGTGACAGGCAAGCATTCTAACCAGCTGAACTACCGGTCCATATTTAGTCTTTTAACAATGGTGCTGGCAGAAGGACTTGAACCCTCAACCTGCCGATTACAAGTCGGCTGCTCTACCAGTTGAGCCATGCCAGCGATAGATAGGCATTATATGTTGGAGACGAAAGAATGCAAGTAAAAAATTGAAAAATTATCATTTTTTGTTATGCTCAATATAATCTTATCACAAATTGGAAACAGTCAAAAATGAGCAATCCTATTAATGAAGTCGGTCAAACCTATTCTCGCCCGTGGGGAACCTATAAAACAATCGAAATGGGCACATTATTTCAAGCAAAAATAATCACCGTCATCCCTGGCGGTAGGCTCTCTTTGCAAAAGCATTTTAAGCGTTCCGAACATTGGGTGGTTGTTGAGGGTGTGGCGACCATAACGGTTGGTGATAGCACTAAAGACTATGTTGTTGGGGAGCATGTGTATATTCCTCTTGAAGCTATTCATCGTCTTGAAAATAAAACAGGCTCAGGTGTGTCAATTATTGAGGTGCAAGTTGGGACGTACCTCGGTGAGGATGATATTGTGCGCTTAGATGATATCTATAACAGAGATTAATGCCCTGTAGCCGAGATAAAAAAGCCATAGTTTTAATTTCTCTTTCTATACCACCCTGCAGAGTCTAACTCTTGATATCTGGGGTGTTATTTGGTCAGTTAATAACGTTTGTAAAATACACAAACAGTGTTATTATACGAATTATTGAATATTTACACGTATATTTGCCCGTTATTCTGCATGATTAATGGGTGAGACTGAAAAAGGAATTATGGAAATGAGCGTAAATAAACAGAAACAACCCATTGGTTTGTATTGGCTTTTCATGACGGAATTATGGGAAAGGTTTGGTTTCTACACCATTCAAATCATTGCCGTATTGTATTTATCGAAAGGTTTAGGTTTTTCAGATAGTAAGGCTTTTTTGACCGTTGCAGGTTTGAATGCAATGCTGTATTTGACGCCTGTCCCGGGTGGAATGCTTGCGGATAAGATAATAGGTTACCAGCGTGCCATTATGATTGGTGGAGCATTACTAGCGGTGGGGTATATGACCATGGCGGTTCCTGCTGAATGGGGTTTCTTCCTTGGAGCTGCAATTGTGATTGCAGCCAATGGTTTTTTTAAGCCGAATGTGTCTTCCATTGTCGGTGATCTATATAAACAAGATGATCCACGCCGAGATGGCGGTTTTACAATATTCTATATGGGTATTAATGTGGGCGCCTTATTACCTTCTTTATTTATTGGCTGGCTGGTTTCGCATTACGGCTGGCGTTCTGGGTTCTTGGTGGCAATGGGCGGTATGATTTTAAGCTTAATCGTATTTTTTATGGGCAAAAAATACTTGTTAGAGTGTGGTAGAATGCCTAAAAGCAGCTTACTAAAAACCCAAGGCGCAAAAACATGGGGTTTGATTGCATTGGGTACGGTTTTGATCATTCTCGCTGCTTTCTTGTTATTTGAACAGCCTTTAATCTTGAACCTAGTTGTAATTTCAGCAAGTTTGGTGTGCTTGTTGTATGTTTTGTTTTTAACCATGAAGCAAGAGGTTGGAGCAAGGAATAAAATGTTTGCCTGCTTGATTCTTATTGCCTTTTCAATCGGCTTCAATGTACTTTATAATCAGACCTTTACCTCTTTGATGCTTTTTGCTGATCGTAATATGGTGCCGTATTTCTTGGGTATTCCAATCACTGCAGAAAACACCCAATTTTTTAATCCTTTCTTTATTATTATTTTGTCACCATTATTGGCTGCTTTTTGGGTAAAACTTGGAAGAAAAGGATTGAACCCTTCGGTTGCTTATAAATTTAGTTATGCGATTTTCTTAATGACTGCAGGGTTTGCTGTGTTGTGGTTAGGAATCACATTTTTTAACGTAGAGGGGATGACGGATTCAGGATGGCTAGTAGCGAGCTACTTCTTGCAAACGAGTGGAGAGTTGTTAATTAACCCAGTTGGGCTTGCCATGATAACAGTGCTGGCGCCTAGGGGTTATGTGGGTTTAATGATGGGGATGTGGTTCTTATCAAATACAGCAGCTTTTTCATTAAGCGGCTTGGTTGCAACGATTACTTCTGTTCCTGATGGCTCTTCATTGCAGCAAGCCTCAAATATTTATGCCTCGGGATTTGGAATATTTGCGATAATATCATTAGTCGTTGCTTTTTTGAGTATAGCGTGCGCACCATTTATAAGCCGATTAATTAAGGGTGATAAGCTGGGTGATAAGCTAGAGCAATTATAGGTTTAATGAAGAGTGACTTTTGATCAGGTAATTGTGTAAAATTTTAGCTTGTTTGGGTTGCGTGAAGTTTCAACAGTAGATATACTCTCGGGCAATAAAAAAGGGAAGTAATAATGCAAACTATTCGTTCAATCAATTTGAAAAAATTTCTGACATTTCAGGTGTTATTGGTTGTTGTGGGTAGCGTGATTGCATTATTTTTTGGGTTAAAACCAGGGCTTTCTTATCTTTTAGGTGCGGGCGTGATGATCGTTGCAAATATGTTAATGCTGTGGCGTTTCTTTATCAGGAAGAAAGTTTTTTCGCCAATGAAAGAGTTGATGTTTTTATATCTTGGTGAAATGCTGAAACTAACACTTGTTGTGATTGGAACCATTGTGATAGCGATATACATAAAACCAATATTTATGGTATATTTTTTGGGACTTATCATATTGCAGGTTGCGATGTGGTTAATGCCATTTTTTTTGAATAGAGTAGGATAGAATTAATATGTCTGATATGTCACATGCAATGACTTCTGCTGAATATGTTCAACATCACCTTAATGGATGGGTGATCGGTGAACGTGGAACCTTTATGTCTATCAATATGGATACGATGATCGTATCTTGGGTATTGGGGATTCTCTTTTTGGGTGCGTTCTATCTCGTAGCCCGAAGGATTAAATCAGGCGTTCCAAGCGGGTTTCAAAACTTTGTTGAACTATTGTGTGAGTGGGTAGATAACACCGTTGCGGATTCATATCACCGTCCACGCGGGTTTGTGACGCCATTGGCCATTACGATTTTTGTATGGGTGTTGATGATGAACTTGATGGATCTTGTCCCTGTTGACTTGATTCCGTGGACAATTAGTTTAGTGACGAGTACGCCTTATCAGGATGTCTACTTTAAAGCAGTCCCAACGGCAGATCCTTCATTGACTTTTGGGCTGTCTATTTCTGTGTTTTTCCTTGTTATATTTTTTAATTTGAAATCGAAAGGCATTTTCGGTCTTGGAAAAGAAATGTTGTCCAGCCCTTTTGGACCATGGATGTTTCCCCTAAATATTGCGTTTAGGCTTTTGGATGAAATTGTTAAGCCACTTTCATTGTCGCTACGGTTATTTGGTAACCTATTCGCAGGCGAATTGATTTTCATATTGATTGCACTTTTACCGTGGTGGATCCAATGGACGCTTGGTGGTATTTGGGCAATCTTTCATATATTAGTTGTTGTTATTCAGGCATTTGTGTTTATGATGTTAACCATAATTTATCTTGCAATGGCGCAAGATGATCACTAAGTAAAACGTAAGTTTTAGTTTGTAAGTAAAATAAAAGTAAAAAGGAGAATGTAATGACCCCAACAATCTTAGCAAACCTAAATGGAATGACTGCCATTGCAGTTGCACTACTTATTGCCTTACCGGCACTTGGCACGGCCATTGGGTTTGGTGTTTTAGGCGGGAAATATCTAGAAGGTGTTGCGCGCCAACCAGAGCTTGCCGGTATGTTGCTTGTTCGTATGTTTGTCGTAGCAGCATTCGTGGATGCTTTTGCTGCAATTTCAATTGCGATGGGTTTCTATTTGTTATTTGCAAGTCCTTTATTGGAAGCAGTGCAAGCAGTGGCTGGGGCTTAATTAAGTAAGCAACCACAGGAGCTGACATGAGTATTAATCTTACCCTAGTAGGGCAAATGATCACTTTTGCGATTTTTGTATGGTTCACAATGAAGTTCGTGTGGCCACCATTAAAAGTTGCATTAGACGAGCGTAAAAAGAAAATTGCAGACGGTCTTCTTGCTGCTGAGAAAGCTGAGGAAGAACTTGAAGTAGCTCAGCGTAACTCTAAAGTGATTATTCAGGAAGCGAAAAATCAAGCTGCCACGATTGTTGACCAAGCAAACGAAAGAGCGCATAAGCTTGATGAATCAGCCAAGGCTGATGCTAGAACTGCTGCAACCAGAATCAAGGAAGCGGCAATGGCTGAAATGAGTGGCGAGAAGCTGAGACTGAAAGAAGAGTTGAAGAAAGAAGTCGCAGGGATTGCTTTGGCAGGAGCTGAAAAGATCATTGAAACCAATATTGATCAAAAGTCGAATCAAAAAATATTGGATCAACTTGCGAAAGAAATTTGAACGTAATTAAGAGAGCGTAATATGACAGATATGAATCACATTGCGAGACCTTATGCGAGGGCTATCTTCGAGCTTGCAAAAGAGAAAGATACGATCGAGGATTGGTCTAGTGCACTAGACCAACTTGCTACTTACGCATCAGATCAAGCTGTCGCAGAAATTATGGCTGACCCTCAAGTAAGTGGCGCGGAAATCGTAAATGTTTTTCAGACACTGCTTGGTGAGTTAGCAAATGATTATACACACAATTTTTTACTTTGCCTGGCTGAGCACAGTCGCTTTGTTGCAATACAAGATATTGCAGAAATATATGAAGCTCTGAAGTCTGCTCTGGAAAATAAAGTGGATGTGACATTGACTTCTGCGTTTGAAGTTTCTGACGAGTTTCTGGAAACGATTAAATCGAAACTTAAAAAGAGATTTAATAGTGATATAGATATTAAGTGCCAAATAGATGAGAGTATCATCGGAGGCGCAATCATTGTGGCTGGAGATTTGGTGATCGACGGCTCAGTGCAAGGAAAAATGCAAAGGTTATCGAATAGTTTATTGGCATAAATTTAAATAGGCAGGATAAAAGTCATGCAGTTAACATCATCTGAAATTAGTAATATAATCAAAGATAAAATTGAAAACTTTAATACCGAAGCTCAGGTACGCACAGAAGGTACAATTGTGAGTGTAAGAGATGGTATTATTCGTATTCATGGATTAGAAGAAGTCGCTTCAGGCGAAATGATCGAATTGCCAGGTGGCGTTTATGGATTGGCGCTTAACCTTGAGCAAGATACGGTCGGCGCTGTGGTGCTGGGTGAATATGATCATATTGCCGAGGGTGAAAAGGCCTACTGTACCGGTAGAATCTTGGAAGTTCCTGTTGGTGAGGCCCTTTTGGGTCGTGTTGTAGATGCGCTCGGTAATCCTATTGATGGCAAAGGCGAGCTTGAAACAGATTTAACCTCAGCAGTAGAGAAAGTTTCTCCTGGTGTTATCTGGAGAAAAAGTGTTGATCAACCAGTCCAAACTGGAATTAAGTCGATTGACTCTCTAACACCTGTTGGGCGTGGACAACGTGAGTTAATCATTGGTGATAGGCAGACAGGTAAAACTGCTGTCGCAATTGATGCAATTATCAATCAAAAAAATACAGGCGTAAAATGTATTTATGTCGCGATTGGGCAAAAAGCCTCATCAGTGGCAACAGTTGTTCGTAAACTGGAAGAGCATGGTGCGCTTGAGTATACGATTGTTGTTGCTGCAAACGCCGCGGATTCAGCCGCACTTCAGTTCATTGCGCCTTATGCCGGTTGTGCGATGGGTGAGTATTTTCGTGATCGAGGTGAAGATGCGTTAATTATTTATGATGATTTAACTAAGCAAGCATGGGCGTATCGTCAAATCTCTTTATTGCTTCGTAGACCACCAGGCCGTGAGGCATATCCAGGCGATGTTTTTTATCTTCATTCCAGACTGCTAGAAAGAGCTGCTCGTGTAAATGAAGAATACGTGGAAATTGCAACCAAAGGTGAGGTGAAAGGCAAAACAGGTTCTTTGACAGCATTGCCAATTATTGAAACGCAAGCGGGTGATATTTCAGCATTCGTTCCAACTAACGTGATTTCTATTACAGATGGACAGATTTTCCTAGAAACAAACTTATTCAACTCAGGATTTAGACCTGCTATTAACTCAGGCGCGTCCGTGTCTCGAGTTGGTGGAGCCGCTCAAACTAAGATCATCAAGAAGCTTGGTGGAGGTATGAAGCTCGCATTAGCCCAATACCGTGAACTAGAGGCTTTTGCTCAGTTCGCCTCCGACTTAGATGAGGCGACACGTAGACAGCTAGAGCGTGGTGAGCGTATGATGGAGTTGATGAAGCAGAAGCAATATTCACCGTTAAGCGTTTCTGAAATGGGTTTATCTCTATTTGCAGTTGAAAAAGGCTACCTTGATGATATGCCAATCTCTGAAATCACAAGTTTTGAAAAAACGTTGCATGATTTTGCACGTGACCAATATGCTGATTTCATGCTTGAAATTGATGCAAGTGGCGCATATAACGATGCGGTCGCCGACAAGTTGGCTGAAATCGTGACAAAATGCAAAGCAACCCAATCTTGGTAGGATTTTGATATGGCTACTGGTCGTGAGATACGTACAAAAATAGGCAGTGTTAAAAATACGCAAAAGATCACGCGGGCGATGGAACTTGTTGCGGCAAGCAAAATGCGCAAGGCTCGTGATCGTATGGATGCCGCCAAACCGTACGCAGATTATGCGTCTCGATTGATTTCTCATGCAGCGAAAGCACATTTAGAGTACCGCCATCCATATTTTGATCAACGCGAAGTGAAGCGTGTAGGCTTAATTATCGTTTCCACTGATCGTGGTTTATGTGGTGGTTTAAACATTAACCTTTTTAAGGAAGTGTTAAAAACAATAAAAGCTTTGCAAGAAGAGCGTGTCGAAGTGGACATATGTATTGTTGGTTCTAAAGCAGAAAGCTTTTTTCGCCGTTTAGATCTTAATATTGTTTCACTGACGAGTCAACTTGGAGATAAACCTTCAGTTCAAGATTTAATTGGTTCTGTCAAAGTAATGATTGATGCCTTTGATGAAAAAAATATCGATCAACTATTTTTATTTTCCAATGAGTTTGTGAACACGATCAGCCAAGTAGCAGTAAAACATCAGCTATTGCCCGTTGTGCCTGATAGTAATGAAGCATTAGATTACCATTGGGATTACATCTACGAGCCAGATGCAAAAGTTCTGCTAGATATTTTATTGGTTCGTTATGTGGAATCTCAAGTATATCGGGGCGTTGTTGAAAATATTGCCTGTGAGCAAGCATCGAGAATGATTGCAATGAAAAACGCTTCAGACAATGCGAGTGACGTAATTGATGAATTGAACCTGCAGTTTAATAAAGCAAGACAAGCAGCAATTACGCAGGAATTAGCAGAAATTGTTTCAGGTGCATCAATAGTTTAGTTTTAGAAAGAGGATAAATAATATGAATATGGGAAAAGTGAATCAAATCATCGGCGCGGTCGTCGATGTTGAATTTCCTCGCGGGCATGTACCTAAGGTCTATGACGCACTTGTTATCGCAGAAAAGGATTTAACGTTAGAAGTCCAACAGCAAATTGGTGACGGCGTAGTTCGCGCTATTGCAATGGGTTCTACAGACGGCTTAAAGCGTGGTATGGAATGCTCTAACACAGGTAGTGCGATTAAAGTACCAGTAGGTCAAGGAACACTTGGTCGAATCATGGATGTATTAGGGAAACCTATTGATGAAGCAGGCCCGATTAAATCGGATCAGTTTATGCCAATTCACCGTAAGGCACCGACTTTTGAAGAACAGTCATTGAGCAATGAGCTGCTTGAAACAGGTATTAAAGTTATTGATTTGATTTGCCCATTTGCAAAAGGTGGTAAAGTTGGATTGTTTGGTGGTGCGGGGGTTGGAAAGACCGTTACCATGATGGAACTGATTAATAATATCGCTAAAGAGCATAGTGGATACTCTGTATTTGCAGGGGTTGGTGAGCGTACTCGTGAAGGTAACGATTTCTACCATGAGATGAAAGATTCAAACGTTCTTGATAAAGTATCATTAGTGTATGGTCAAATGAACGAGCCGCCAGGAAATAGACTTCGCGTTGCGTTGACTGGCTTGACCATGGCAGAAGCCTTCCGTGACGAAGGACGTGATGTTTTGATGTTTATTGACAATATTTATCGTTATACGCTTGCGGGTACTGAAGTTTCAGCCTTGTTGGGTCGTATGCCTTCCGCGGTAGGTTACCAGCCAACACTTGCAGAGGAAATGGGTAAATTACAAGAGCGTATCACATCCACTAAAACGGGGTCTATCACATCTGTTCAGGCAGTATACGTACCTGCGGATGATTTGACCGATCCATCTCCTGCAACGACATTTGCGCATTTGGATGCAACGATTGTACTATCACGTCAGATTGCTGAGCTTGGGATTTATCCTGCTGTTGACCCGCTTGATTCTACCTCGCGTCAATTAGACCCATTGGTTGTTGGTCAAGAGCATTATGATGTTGCACATAAAGTTCAAGAAATTTTACAGCGCAACCAAGAACTAAAAGATATTATTGCGATTTTGGGTATGGATGAGCTGTCTGAAGAAGACAAGCAACTTGTTTCAAGAGCACGTAAAATTCAACGTTTTTTATCTCAACCTTTTGATGTGGCGGAAGTCTTTACGGGTAATCCTGGTAAGTATGTTCCATTAAAAGAAACCATTGCGGGCTTCAAAGCTATTTGTGATGGTGACTACGATCATATTCCAGAGCAAGCTTTTTATATGGTTGGAAATATTGAAGAAGCTGTAGAAAAAGCGAAATCTATCTAAATATAGGGGTTTGTCATGGCTGAAAAGCTTATTAAAATTTATGTCATCAGCCCCGAAGGCGCAATCTATGAGGGCTCTGCTAAATTAGTGGTGCTTCGTGGTGCTGAAGGTGAACTCGGAATATCAGCCGGACATACTCAGTTGTTGACATCTATCGCACCTGGTCCATTAAGAATGGTGTTGGAAGATGACAAAGAGGACATACTTTTTGTTGCCGGAGGCATTCTGGAAGTGCAACCAGATCAAATTATTGTACTGGCAGATGTGGTTGAGCGTCCTATGGATGTGAACGAGTCAGCGGCACAAGAGGCGAAACAAAAAGCGGAAGCTTTATTAAAAGATGCTAGTTTGGATAAAATTAGCATTAATGAAGCGCAATTGATGCTTGCTGAAGCGGAAGCTCGCTTGAAAGTTCTTGCGTTGCTGAAAGGTGCTTCCATTAAGTAGCCATATCAGTTCGCAGAGCGAGTCAAATATTTCAAAAGCCCTGATATTTTTATTGGGGCTTTTTTTTGCATTGAATAAAGTGTTTTAAGGCATCAGTATAATTGTTTTGATTGTGAATTGAGCTGATATCCATTACCCTGTGTACAAAATTCTCTTTGATATTATATTGAGCGATAAATGAAATTTGTAGATGAAGCGGTTGTCTATGTAGAGGCAGGTAAAGGTGGCAATGGCTGCCTAAGTTTTCGACGAGAAAAATATGTTGAGTACGGCGGACCAAATGGCGGTAACGGTGGTCATGGCGGTGATTTATATCTAAAAGCAGATGTAAATGTAAATACCTTAATTGATTATCGATATACTCGACAATATCAGGCAGAACATGGCCAGCCTGGAAGTGGTGCAGATTGTACGGGTGCAAAAGGAGAAGATCTTTTCTTGATTGTCCCGATTGGAACTATTGCTTTTGATGTGGATAGTGAGGACCGTATTGGAGAAGTCCTTAAAGATGGTGAAACGCTGCTTGTTGCGAAAGGTGGGCAAAGGGGGTTGGGTAACTCATGCTTTAAAAGCAGTACTAACCGCGCACCACGACAAACCACAAAAGGTGAAGATGGCGAATCACGTCATATCCGTCTTGAATTAAAGCTTTTAGCCGATGTGGGGCTTTTAGGACTTCCAAATGCAGGGAAGTCTACGTTAATTACAGCGGTATCTGCTGCGCGCCCTAAAATTGCGGATTATCCTTTTACAACGATGTATCCAAACCTTGGTGTCGTGAGAGTTGCAAATATGAATAGTTTTGTTATTGCGGATATTCCAGGTGTGATTGAAGGCGCTGCTGAAGGGGCAGGTCTTGGCTTAAGGTTTCTAAAACACCTAACGCGGACACATATTACCTTGCATATCCTTGATATAGCGCCTTTTGATGGTAGTGATCCCGTTGAATCTTTTCATAAGATTGAGAATGAGTTGAAAAAATATAGTCCTGAATTATATGAGCGTGAACGTTGGCTAATTTTAAATAAGCTTGATATGTTGGATGTTGATGCTCAAGAAGAGATATGTAATGATATTGTAGCAAGGATAGGGTGGAAAGGCCCTGCGCACCGAATATCAGGGCTTGCAAGGCAAAATACAGACGCACTTATGCAATCAATTATGAATAGGTTGAAAGAATATTATGAAGTTGAGCGAGACCAAATTTAACCCCTCTATTAAATCGCCTATTAAAATTTTTATTATTGCATCAACGCTTGCACTTAGTGGTTGTGTATCCATGACTGGATGGCTCAATCAACCCCGAAATTCCGCGCCAGCGCAAGTGAAAGTGATTCCACAAAAGATCTCGCAATATACTGTGCAAACTGGAGATACTTTATATTCAATTGCAAAGAAATTTAACCGTACAGAACGTGCCATTATTTTATGGAATAATATGAGTGAACCTTATACTGTGTATACGGGTGAAACGATCAAGCTGTATCCACCGAATGAAAATAAAGCTCAAGTTACCCAATCTTTTAGCGATGCTGGTTCAGAGGAGTTTAATGATCAATTAGACTCTCAAAGCACTCAAACAAAGCCTCAGGCTCCACAGTTTATCGTGACTCACAATGATATGCAGAAAGATAAACCGAGTGATGTTTCAGGTGTGCAGAAGTCAAATATTTTAGGCGATCAGAAAACACAAATTTATGTTGTTCAGTCTGGGGACACTGTATTAGGAGTTGCCTATCAGCATGGTATGTCGCTAGCTCAGATAGCGGCAGCAAATGATTTAAAACCGCCGTATAATATCTTTGTTGGACAACAATTAAAGGTGCTTACCAAGCCGAAAGCGCCTGTTGAGGTTACCAAGCTTGAACCTAAGAAAAAAGAAGTGCCAGCGGTTGTTTCAGAACCTAAATCAAATGCAGAGCCTAGACCAGTAGCTCCTAAACCGAAATCTACACAAAAAAGCACGCCAATAGTAAATACGGTGGCAGCTAAGCAGCCGATTCCTAAAACTGATCCAGATAAAGTTAATGCCGCGCAACCAAGTAAAAACTGGGCAAAGCCATTACATCAACAAATGACAAACGAAGGTGTAGGGGCAAATGGCTCAACACTATATGCCGCCTCTTCAGGAGCGCCAGTTTATGCCGCAGCGAAAGGTGCCGTATTGTATGCAGGAATCGGCACGCAGGGCTATGGTGAGATGGTTATTTTAAGTCATAGCGATGGGTACTTATCGGCTTATAGCAATTTAAATGGTATAGATGTGAAAGAGGGTCAAGCGGTTGCCACGGGTGAGAAAGTTGGTTTGGTTGGGAAGTTCCGAGGAAAATCTGATTTAGGTTTCGAAATTCGTAAAGATGGTACCTTGATTTCGCAAAAAGGACTTTGGTAGCGCCTGCACTTAGCAAGAATATTGGTCAATTTTAATTAGAGAAGGGCCGCAATAAAAACAACGAGCACGCCAATTGGTGCGACATATCGTGTTAAAAATCGCCAGATAATATACAGTTTCGTAGACTTGAAGTTTAGAGTTTCTCGAGTATATTTTTTCTTCATGACCCAACCTGTGAATATGGCATAAAATAAACCGCCAATAGGCAAAATAACGTTTGTTACGGTATCGGTAATAAGGCCAAAGGGCGTGAAGCCTCCTAACCCAGGAATATGAATGGGCTGTGACCAAATATTGAATGAAAACACAGAAAACAAGCCAAGTGACCAAGTGACCACTCCGGTGATCCAACATGCTCTACTTCGTGTAAGCTTCGTTTTTTCAATTAAGGTGCTGATAATAGGTTCTGCCATGTTGATGGAAGATGTCCATGCGGCAAAAAATAATAATAGAAAAAATAAGGAACCAAATAATTGACCAAATGGCATTTGCGCAAATGCCATAGGGAGGCTAATAAACATCATACCTGGTCCACCATTGGTATGGAGGTTGTAGGTAAAAATAAGGGGAAAGATAGCCAGACCCGCCAAAAGTGCCACGAGAACATCTAAGAATACGGCGATAGAAATGGCTTTTGCGATGCTGATTTTTTGAGGCATATATGAGCCATAGATAGACATTGCACCAACCCCGAGTGCTAGAGTGAAGAAGGCATGACCCATGGCATTAATTACCACGCTACCTGTGATTTTATGGAAATCAAAATCAAAAAGGAAATGAAATCCTTTGGAAAAATCAGCCGCAATTGCAGAGTAAAATACAAGTGCTATAAGTGTGAGAAAAAGTAAAGGCATCATGATTCGACTACCACGCTCTAAGCCTTTTTGAACGCCTTTGGCAACAACCCATAGGGTCATAAACATAAAGATGGCATTAAATAGGATTAATTTTCCAGGTGCGCCGATGAAGCTATTCCAGCTTTCAATAACTTGGGTAGCGTCTGCATGGTTAAAATGTCCTGAGATGGTAAAAAAGAAATAGTAAATGGACCAACCAGCGACAACAGAATAGAAGGACAGTGTTAGGAAAAGTCCTGCAATACCCCACCAGCCAAAGGCAGCCCAACTTTTGTTTTTTCCAGACTCTTGGGCGCAGTGAATAATGGCATCAACAGGGTTTTTACGTGCGCGTTTTCCTACCATGATTTCCCCAGCAAGTAGAGGTAAGCCAATGAGTAGTACACATATTAGATAAACCAGTACAAAGGCACCTCCGCCATTGGCGCCAGCCATGTAGGGGAACTTCCAAATATTTCCAAGCCCAATAGCGGCGCCGGATGCGGCTAACACAAACCCGAGCTGTCCGCTCCATTGTCCGCGATTTTTTTGTAACATACGGCAAACTTTATGTATTTACGAGTCCTTCATTAGACGAGGATGAAGAAGGAATGTCAAAAGCATTTTATTAAATTCTACTAAAGCCGATGAGATTTTATGAAAAATGACGTAAAATAGAAATATAGCTTGAAAAATACATACATTTAAATAGAAGCACTAGAGATATATTAATGGCATTATTAACAATATTAAAATACCCCGATCCGTTCCTAACAAAGGTAGCAGATCCAGTTCAACTCAGTGATATTAATGATCAACTAAGGTCATTTATTAATGACATGTTTGAAACTATGTACGATGGGCGTGGTGGTGGGCTGGCAGCGACTCAAGTGGGTGTGAAAAAACGCATATTTATTATGGATGGCTCTGAAAAAAAAGATCAACGAGTTGTCGTGATTAATCCTGAAATTATCGAAACCAAGGGTGAGCTTTTGGATGAAGAGGGTTGTCTTTCTTTTCCGGGTGTTTTTGCGAAAGTCAAACGTGCAGAATGGGTGAGAATGAAGGCTTTAGATGAGCGCGGTGAGATTTTTGAAATAGAATCTGATGGCTATTTAGGTCGTTGCATTCAGCATGAATTAGATCACTTAAATGGCATCACTTATTTTGATCACCTATCTCCGTTAAAGCGTAGGATGATTGAAAAAAAATATAAGAAACTGTTGGCGGAAGCTGAGGATTAAATGACGGCGTATAATTAGACTTTTGACCCTGTAATTCTTATACTCATATTATCGTCATTTTTTGTTGAGGTGAGTGTGTCATTAACTCAGATTGAATGTGCATTAAAAGATATCGTCAATTATTCTCCGAATCTAAATATTTCAAGCTTAAAACCATATTGTAACCCCTATAAAAATGTTTTGATTACAGGTGCGAATGGCTTTGTTGGTGTGCATCTTGTTGATGAATTTCTAGCTAAAACATCCGCCACTGTCTATGCTATGATCCGATGTGCTACATTAGCGGAGGCTGAGGCGAAATTACAAACAGCCTTTAAACGCTATCATTTCGATCAGTACCTTCAAAGTGATCGGATCAAAGTGATTTTGGGTGATATTGCGAAGCCTAAGTTTGATCTTGATCCTGAATGTTGGGAAAATCTATCTAAAGAGATTGATATGATTCTTCATAATGGTGCTTATGTGCATCATTTGCAGACTTATGAAAGATTATCACCGACGAATATTGGGAGTGTTAAAACCATTATTGAGTTGGCTTCCACGCAAAAGTTAAAGAGAATTGCATTTATCTCAAGTAAGTACACGACCTTTACGGATTACTCTGATGTGGCGCCTGAAGGAATATCCACTGTAAGCCCCCCATGCAGCTATTTATTATCGGGTTATTGCTTATCAAAATGGGCTGGTGAATGGTTATTGTGGAAGGCAGCAAGCAAAGGTGTGCCAGTAGATATATTTCGCTTAGGGCAAATTACCGGCCATTCTGAGATAGTACGGCAAATTATGAAAAGAATAATATGACCTTGTTTATTTTTGGTTGCTTGCAAATGGGTGTAGCGCCAAATGCTACAGATAATCATGATATGACACCGGTAGATTATGTGGCAGAATGTGTGGTCGGTTTAATGTCGAAAGGCTACAAACATCCAAATGGTTGGAATATTGTAAATCCAATACAGCTAAGCTACGGTGATTTCTTTAGAATCATTGCTGAGATTAAAACTTTTTTGAGAGTTATTCCTGTGACTGAATGGAATGAGAAGCTTGCGCAAATTACGGAAGATAATGTCCTTTATCCGCTGAAAGAGTTTCATAGCGGTGGGCATGAAATGCCTTTTGTGACCATTGAAGTTAAGGATACACAAGATGCGTTGAAAAATTTGGGAATTTATCCACCTAAGCCCTATATTGATTTGTTGAGAATTTATTTTAAGTACTGGAAATCAGTTGGTTTAGGCAAAAGCAAGTAGTGCTTTTAATTCTAAAATATTTCAGGTAACGTTAATTCCACTATGATATTTTCGGATAAATGGTATGTCTCAGGGGTTAAAATTTAGAAAGGCAATTGAGCAAGAAAAACCTTTGCAAATCGTGGGCGCAATTAATGCTTACTCTGCAATGTTAGCAAGAGATAGCGGTTTTAAGGCTATTTATTTATCAGGGGCAGGTGTCGCGAATGCTTCCTTGGGTTTACCTGATTTGGGCATGACAAACTTGGCAGATGTATTGGAAGATGCTAGACGCATTACGGCAGCAGTTGATATTCCTTTATTAGTAGATATTGATGTGGGTTGGGGGAGTGCTTTTAATATTGCGAGAACCATTAAAGAAATGGAACGTGCGGGTGTGGCAGCTGTTCATATTGAAGATCAAGTATTGGCAAAACGATGTGGACATCGACCAGGGAAAGCCTTAGTAAGTAAGGCCGAAATGTGTGAGCGTATTAACGCTGCGGTGGATGCAAGAAAAGATCCAAACTTTGTGATTATGGCACGTACGGATGCATTAGCGGTGGAAGGACTTGAGGCTTCTATTGAGCGTTCTTGTGCTTATGTTGAGGCGGGCGCAGATATGATTTTTGCTGAGGCTTTGCAAGATATTGAACAATATCAACATTTTATTTCTTCCGTGAAAGTACCAGCGCTTGCGAATTTAACTGAATTTGGCAAAACGCCCTATTATAGAGTGACAGAATTAGCAGCGGTAGGTGTAGCGATGACGTTATACCCCTTGAGCGCCTTCAGAGCGATGAATCAAGCAACTTTGAATGTTTACACGGCAATTAAAGAGTACGGCACACAAGCATCTGTGCTGGATACTATGCAGACGAGAGAACAGTTATACGATCATCTGCATTATCATGAGTATGAAGATAAATTAGATTCGATACAAAAAAGTGAGGGAAAAGCATGAGTAAGGTGAAAGAGTCTCAATCAGGATTGGCAGGTATTACCGCAGGTCAAACCGCAATATGTACCGTTGGAAAAGAAGGCAATAGTCTTAACTACCGAGGATACTCCGTGGAAGATTTAGCAGAACATGCCTCTTTTGAGGAAGTTGCTTTTTTATTGCTATATGGGCGACTGCCAAACCAATTAGAACTTGCTGAGTATCAAAGTAAATTAATTTCCATGCGCGAAATACCTCAAAAGCTTGCGCTTATCTTGGAGGAAATTCCTAAAGACACACATCCGATGGATGTTTTACGTACCGGGGTATCCTTTTTAGGAAATATTGAGCCTGAAACAGAGAGCTATAATGGTTTGGATATTGCAGACAGATTGATCGCTTTATTGCCTGGAATGCTTACTTATTGGTATCAATATGCCCATCATGGTAAAAGGATTGATACGAACTTAGGTGATATTTCCACGGCAAGCTATTTTTTGCATTTGTTAGGCGGGAAAACACCAGATGCTTTGGCAGTTAAAACGGTAGATATTTCATTAATCCTTTATGCCGAGCACGAGTTTAACGCCTCCACTTTTGCAGCACGTGTGACGACTGCCACGCTTTCAGATTTTTATTCTGCTATTGTTTCAGCTATTGGTACTTTACGAGGACCATTGCATGGTGGGGCGAATGAAGCTGCCATGGAGCTTATTCAGCAGTTTGACTCACCAAAAAGCGCTTATGAAGGTGTTTCAAATCTACTGAAAAATAAAGCAAAAATCATGGGATTTGGGCATCGAGTGTATAAAATTCGTGATCCAAGATCAGATGTCATTAAAAGCTGTGCGAAAAAATTATCAGAGCATGTGGGAGATACCGTTTTATATTCTGTTTCTGAAGCCATTGAGAAGTTAATGAGAGATGAGAAAAACATGTTCCCGAATTTGGATTTTTTCAGTGCAAGTGCCTATCATTTTTGTGGTATTCCGACGTCATTATTTACCCCCATATTTGTGATGTCTCGCGTTACTGGTTGGGCTGCGCACATTATGGAGCAACGAGGAGATAATCGTCTAATCAGACCGGGCGCGGACTATATTGGACCTGAGCCAAAAGCTTTTGTTTCAATTACAAATAGGTAGCCTGAAATAACCTGCAATTAAAAAGAGAGAAGGGATACTTATGTCAAATATAGCAGAAGATAATACTCGTGCTGATTATGATCAGGTGCTCAAAGACATCGCAGATTATGTATGTGATTATGAAATAACTTCTGAGCAGGCTTTTTCCACCGCGAGGCTCTGTTTAATAGACAGCTTAGGCTGTGCGCTGTTGGCACTCCAATTTCCTGAGTGTACAAAACACCTTGGGCCAGTCGTGACGGGAACCTCTGTGCCGAATGGGGCAAGAGTAGTAGGTACGTCTTATGTTTTAGACCCTATCGAAGCGGCTTTTAATATAGGTACTTTGATTCGTTGGCTTGATTTTAATGATACTTGGTTGGCGGCGGAGTGGGGGCATCCTTCGGATAACCTTGGTGCTATTTTGGCCGTGGCAGATTATTTGTCTCGTGTCCAAATTTCAGAGGGAAAACCTCCTTTGACGATGCATGAAGTTTTGATTGCAATGATTAAGGCGCATGAAATTCAAGGCGTTTTGGCTTTAGAAAATAGCTTTAACCGTGTGGGACTGGATCATGTGGTTTTGGTTAAAGTTGCTTCAACGGCAGTGATTACGTATATGTTGGGTGGCTCGAAACAAAATATTTTAGACGCCTTATCTCAGGCATGGGTGGATGGACAGAGTTTAAGAACCTATCGTCACTCGCCAAATACAGGCTCTCGTAAATCATGGGCGGCGGGCGATGCCTGTGCACGTGCAGTGCGTTTATCTATGATCACTCTGAAAGGAGAAATGGGCTATCCTGGCGTGCTTACGGCTAAGGGTTGGGGATTTTATGATGTTCTATTTAAAGGTAAACCATTTAGATTCCAGCGTCCCTATGAATCATATGTCATGGAAAATATTTTATTCAAAATTTCATTCCCAGCAGAATTTCATGCGCAAACAGCCGTAGAATGTGCGGTGATATTGCATGATAAGGTAGTGGGTCGATTAGATGAAATCGAAAGAATAGAACTCACCACGCATGAGTCAGCTATTCGAATTATTAGCAAAACAGGCGCACTACAGAACCCTGCAGACCGTGATCATTGCTTGCAATATATGGTGGCGATTGGACTTATTTTTGGGGATTTGAGTGCGGAGCATTACGAAGATGGTGTGGCGTCAGATGCCCGAATAGACCTTTTGCGTGAGAAGATGCAAGTCAATGAAAAAAAACAGTATAGTGTTGATTATCATGATCCCTCTAAGCGTTCGATTGCGAATGCAATTCAGGTATTCTTTAAAGATGACACTAGTACGGAGAAAGTAGAAGTTGAATATCCCATTGGACATCATAAGCGTCGTAAAGAGGGTATTCCAGTGCTGGAGCGTAAATTCTCCCGTCATCTTTGTGGGCAGTTTACGGATATGCAATCAGATAAAATTATTGCAGTTTGTGATGACCAGGCCATATTGGAGAAGATGCCAGTGAATGAATTCGTTGGATTGTTTGTGCCGGGATAACTGTAGCTAACAAGGAGGGTTATAATACTCCATGAAATACTAACAAGATTTTCTGAATACAAGTTCCGATAAAGTGTTTAAAATAGTGATGAAATTTAGGAGAAATAAATGAGCACTAAGCGAACAACATACTCAGGAGAATTCAAAACAAAGATTGTTATTTAAGTTTTAAGAAATGAAAAAACTTTAGCTGAGGTTGCATCAGAAAATAATGTAACTCCAAAAAATATACAAAATTGGAAAAAGATATTTCTAGAAAATGCTTAGATTACAAAAGTCCTGTTGAAATTTTGACAACGAAATAGATTCCCACGGACCTGGTCCGTGGTGCTCTGTCTTCGACCGTATAGAAGTGTAAAAGTTACGTTTACTAGTTGGATCCAGCATAATGCATGCTTAGAAAAGGAGTAATATTTATGTCACAACAAAAATCATTGCTTTCTATCTCGCCTCTATTTTTAGTTTTATTTATTGATGGAATGGGATTCGCATTATTACTTTCGATTTTAAATGGAATTATTGTTGACCCGGCCTCGCATTTTTTGCCAGTTAGTACTAGTCCTGCCATGCGTGATTTTATTTATGGATTTACCATTAGCATCTTTATGTTGTGTTGGTTTTTTGGCGCGGCAATATTGGGAGATTTATCCGATAAAATTGGTCGTAAAAAGGCGTTGATGTTATGCTTGTTTGGCGCATTTTTGGGCTATCTAATTTCAGGCGTTGGTGTGCTTAATCAAAGCTTGGCTTTGTTATTAATTGGTCGTGCGATTGCAGGTTTTAGTTCTGGTAGCCAGCCGATTGCTCAGGCTGCGATTGTTGATATTAGCTTGCCAGAGCATAAAACGCGTAATATTGGCTTGGTCTTATTGTCGTGCTCCCTCGGTTTTATTTGCGGGCCAATTATCGGTGGGGTGCTTTCGGATCCTAATATTTATCATGGGTTTTCATTATCAACTCCGCTTTATTTTGCCTCAGTGCTTTCTTTATTCAATGCCTTGTTATTAAAGTTTTCTTTTAAAGAAACTTGCTATCGCACTGGTAAGATCAGTATTCGCTGGCATCAAGCGGTCCATGTTTTTATTTCCGCTTTTCAACACAAACAGATGCGTTTCTTGTCATTGGCCTTTTTTGCAGCAATCTTGGGCTGGGGTAGTTATTTTAGTTTTATCACCCTTTATATGAGCCATATCTATCATTTTAATATCTTGGACAACTCACTTTTATTGACAGTAATGGGCGTAGGCTTTAGTTTGGGCTTTGGTGTCTTAGCTGGTCTGCTTTCAAAATGGGTAACATTAAAAAGATTGACGTTGATTGCTCTGTTAATTACAAGTGCCAGTATTTTAGTTCTATTGCTTAGCCACAGCCTCTATATCATTTTTCTAATGGTATTTATTTGCGGTACCAGCATGCCTATTGCTTACGCAGGTTGCGTCTCTATTTTTTCAAACCAGGTCGGCCCAGACGAACAAGGTTGGATTATGGGCGTTACCAGCTCAATTAACGCACTAGGCTATGGTGTGAGCGCTCTATTTATTGGTATGGTTGCCGCGGTTGGTGTTTCAATTCCATTGGTTTTTGCTGTAATCTTCTTGGTTTTAAGCGCTTTGGTATTGATGCTAATAAAAGTTAAACCCAGCGTGGCGGATCCAACCAGTTAAGAGACTATCCAATAATTCATTAGGTGCCCCTAAAGCCACATTTTAACGGCACCGTCAAGTTAACTATAGCCTTTCACGTATCTGATATACTGCAATGATTTACAGTCATAAAAATGAGTCTATCTGTCAAACCTAAACGCCATCGTTACCCAGCTGACATTATTAGCCACTGTATTTGGAGCTACCATCGATTTAACGATAGTTATCGAGATGTCGCTGA